>JAJZHT010000136.1 GCA_021804455.1 Pseudomonadota bacterium
AAAGCTTTACTGCGCAGTGCCGAAGTTAAGCACCTGATGGACCAGGCACCGACCTATGGCCTGAGTGTAGAAAGAATTCAAGTCCATCTGGATAAAATCGTTGAAAGATCCCGAAAGGTTGCCCATCAATTAGCTTCGGGTGTTCAACACCTCATGAAAAAAAACAAAATAACCGTTTTTAAAGGACAGGGTCGCCTGCAAAAACCTGGAGTCCTGCAAGTAACGGAGAGTGAAGGCACAATACAAACTCTGACCGCCCCCCATATCATTTTAGCAACCGGGGCACGTCCGCGTCTTTTACCAGATATGCCTGACAACCATCCCCGTGTTTGGACAGCAAAACAAGCCATGACACCAACCTTTTTACCCAAAAATCTGTTGGTGATGGGTTCAGGAGCGATTGGCATTGAATTTGCCAGTTTTTATCAAACATTGGGCAGTCAGGTCACGGTCGTAGAAATGCAAAACCGCATTCTACCGCAAGAAGATGAAGAAATTTCAACGTTGGCTCAAAAAGCTTTTACCAAGCAAGGAATGACATTTTATTTACAAACTTCTGTTCAAAAATTGACAACAACGAACGACAAAATTACAGCCACGATGATTACAGAAGGAAAACAAAACCTAACACTGGAAGCCGACGCTGTTATTGTTGCGATTGGCATTGTTGGAAACACTGAGGATTTAGGCCTTGAAAGAACGAAAGTTCAAGTGGATCGTGGTCAAATTGCCGTTGATGCCTGGGGCGCAACTGCGGAACCGGGTCTTTATGCTATTGGTGATGTCGCAGGGGCCCCCTGGTTGGCCCATAAAGCTTCGCATCAGGGAATCGCGTGTGTTGAGAAAATCGCAGGATTACCTACGGCCCATCCTCTGCATCCTGAAAACATTCCAGGGTGTACCTACAGCCTTCCCCAAATTGCCAGCATCGGATTGACGGAGACCAAAGCCAAAGCGGCCGGTCATACTGTTAAAGTGGGTCGATTCCCTTTTATTGGAAACGGAAAAGCAATTGCTTTAGGAGAACCAGAAGGCCTCATTAAAACTCTCTTTGATGCTAAAACCGGTGAGTTTTTGGGTGCCCATATGATTGGCGCCGAGGTTACAGAATTGATTCATGGATTTGCCATCGCTAAAAGCCTGGAAACAACCGAAGCCGAATTAATGAAAACGATCTTCCCTCATCCTACCCTTTCGGAAATGATGCACGAGTCCGTTTTGTCTGCCTATGGTCATGCTCTTCATTTTTAGGTTTGACCTGAGACTTAAAATTCTCTAGTTTCTAAAGAAAAATAAGTGCTGAAGTAGCTCAGTTGGTAGAGCAACTGATTCGTAATCAGTAGGTCGCAGGTTCGATTCCTGTCTTCAGCACCAATCAAAAAGCCACTTTCCAGACTTCTTCGAAACATCTTTTAAAAACAATTCTTCCGTATTTCTACCAATTGTTCAGTTTGTTACGAAAAGATATTTATTGTGAGAATGGCGAGGGGAGTTTTTTTGTTAGGGTTTTCCCCTCCGTAAAAATCACGGGGGTGGGGTAAAATCTATTGACAGAATTCAGAAGGATTTATTAACAATTTTCTAATAATTAAATAAAAGTACTGGGCGTATGGATCGTAAGTTTTATCTCTATGAGGAAATGGAAGTGGATGTTTTGTTAGCTTTGTTTCTTCCTGTTGAGTGCCTCTTCTTTTTATCGATCCTCTTCTTTTTAAGGCCTTTCTCCCAAACTTCACCCTAAGAAACATGAAACCCTATTTCTAGATTTTGTTGAGGGAGGAGGTTTTCATGGAGGCTTTAAGTATTAAAGGCAAGATTGCGTTTGCCGACTGTTTAAGAAGAATCTTATTTGAATTGTATGGGGAGGAGGAAGCGGACACGTATGCTTATTATCAAAAACATTGTCACTTTATCTTTAAGGTTGAAGCTGACGTAGTCGAACACTGTACCCATTATTTTAGGCTGCAGTGTGTCATCAGGAATTTCGAATATTTATGTCGTGTCCATCAAGATATTGGACTATTTGAAATTGTGCCCAAACACGTCGGTGATGAAGTTACGGTGTTAACATGGATCCAGTTTTTTGAGAGACGCCACGAATTTTATGAAAGAGAAGGCCGACGTATTAAGGCTAAACATGAACCGATGAGCCTTTTGTATGTGGGCGCTATTTTCTTGGATTACGTTAGCAAAGATATAAGAGGCTCTCTTTATACCAAAGACTATGTTCCCAATGGTTTGGCCAGCCAAGTGAATGGGGTGTATCAAGAAATGATAAAACAGAATTATCATTTTTCAACCACCACCACCGTTAAAGAGTTTTATCGGGATATTATTGAACCGCTTTACCCCACTATGAGTAAGCATGATCAGAATTATATTTGGCGCTTTTTTAAACCGCAAACTGATCTAGCAGTCTGAATCAATATAGTTTAGTCCCTATGAAATGGTGATAAATAACGGCGTAAAAGCCTTGATCTGTAAAGGTGGTGAAACAGTTATCTATCAACAAATTATAATGGTTCAGCTATAGTGTTGTCATGGTGTAGTCCTGTCTTATGGAAGAAAGGTTTCTGGCTTCCTTTTTATTGTTGGCCTTAGCAGGATCGTCTTTTCCTAACCTAAAAACTTCCTATAACCTTATCTGTCAAAAAATCAACCCCTTTCGTGACTCGACGCTTCAAAAAGTTTTAGAGGTCTTCGACTCAACATCGGGCATTTTACATAAATTGTTGTTGCATTGGGATTGAGGGCTTGTTTGCCCTAATCCCTTTAAAACCGCAGAGGGCTTAGGTTTTGCTGTTTCTGTGATCCAGAAGCGAGGGGGCCTGGGAATTCGTCGTGAAGGATTGAGGGGCTTTTCCTTTACTTCCTTTTTTAGAAATTGTCAACCCCTTTCGTGACTCAACGGTACTTTTCTTTGGAGGGAGGGTGCGACTCAACAGTTATATCTTGACAGCCTCTTTTTGGCTTTCTTGTTGATCGATCGACAGGCAAGCAAAGAAGTGTCGACTCAACGTCTCTATTTTTAGATAAATTGATGGGAAGATGAGTGTTTAAGAAGGGTTCTCTGTTTGTGCTTTGACCCAGGAAATGCCTGGGTTTCAGGGGGTTTGGGGCAAAGGCATAAAAAAGCACGTCTTTTACACTCTTTCTTTATCGATGTCAATCCCTGGCGTGACTCAGCGCTTAAAAATCTTTGCTCCTTAATCGAGTCGACAAAAAGCGCAAAATCCCCTTCAAGAGAGCCAAGCGTCGACTCGCTGGGCTGTGAAAAAAAGTTTGGCGTCGACTAACGCAAAAGTTTCTTTTTGGTTTTTTTCTCGCTTTGATAAGTCTATCAGCCGATAGCGCTGAGAACCAACTTGATGAGAGAAAGGAAGAAAACACGATGCCTCGAGGTCCTCAATTTAGAAAACTCACCCTGGATAAGAGGATGCCCGATCCAGGAGCGGAGCAACAAGAATACTACTACACCACCAAAGAGCTGGCAGGTCTTTTGAATCTCTCCC
>JAJZHT010000137.1 GCA_021804455.1 Pseudomonadota bacterium
CAAATTTAAAAGAACCCCAAGAGGGTGTATTTATTAATAGTATCGATGAAATCTATTCTAATCTCGGAAAATTTTTCCATTCATTATACTCCAATACTCCTGTTGATTCGGAAGAATTATTTTTAAGAGATGGTTGAGAAAAAGTCTGGAAGTGGCTGTTTGATTGGTGCCCAGAGTCGGAATCGAACCAACGACACAGGGATTTTCAGTCCCTTGCTCTACCAACTGAGCTATCTGGGCGTAAAAGGAAGGGTTCCTTTAACCATACTGCTGGTTATAAAGCGAATTGAGGTGTTTGTCCAGCCTGTGGTGAAAAACTTTTTAAAATTTCTTTACTACTAAAAAATTTTAGATCTACCTTCCGTTCATCGAATCAAGGGAACTCCAAATTAAGTTGCTTTCAAGATATTTTATTTTAAAATGGCTTTAATAATATTTTTTAAAGAATCAAACTATGTTTAAAAACAGAAATTTCTGGCTGGGCATTCTGATTGCCGTTGCTTTAGTCACCGCTTACAAAACCGTTGCTTCTGGTGACAAAAAAGAACAATCTGCTCAAACTTTGACTTTATGGGATATTGGTTACGTTCCAACTTCTCCTGCCCAAAACTGGGAAGATCTTAAATTATCCCTTATTCAGGCGCATGATTCAGAAGATGTTCAGCCCGTTTCTGTCAAGGTATCTTTCTATAAAGGAAAACCTATGATCCTTCATCTGTGGGCCACATGGTGTGGTCCTTGCGTGGCAGAACTGCCCCATTATGATCATTTTGCTCAATCTTCAAAAGTTGTGAATATTGCTGTTAGTACAGACCAGGCTCCTCCCCATCGAATTAGGGAATATTGTTTGAAACAAGGCATTAAAAACGTCCAATTGGCCGTTGATGAAATCGGTACTCTTAACAAACAACTTTCTGCCCCCCAAATTCCAACGACCATTTTTATTAATGCCCAAGGTCAAGAAATAGGACGTATCGTGGGTCCGGTTGCATGGAACAACCCTCAGATTGCCACGTTGATTGAGGAACATATTGCCTCAAAAATGTGATGAGCGAAGTCTCTCCGTTTCCCTTAAAGGGGCGCAGGGAAGGACATCTGTTATTTTGTAAGAAAGGGGGAGACGGCTTTTAACAAAAATTACCTCATCCCCAACAACGACGTGCAGTATCAGACTGTAAACTTTGTGTTGTTTTCTAATTCTGCCTCAAATCCGCGCGTTTTATTGCCATGAACCGAGGGAAGGGAAATGTTCCCCTTACTAAGGTGTTCACTGGTGAGACCGGATGGAGATTGTATCGGTTGACTGCTTGCTTGGGGTGCAGGTTCGCGCAAGATATAGCCACGTCCCCAAACTGTTTCGATATAACTATCTTCTCCAAGAGCATCAGCAATTTTGCGACGTAATTTGCAAATAAAAACATCAATAATTTTCAGTTCGGGTTCATCCATACCACCGTATAGGTGATTCAAAAACATCTCTTTTGTTAACGTCGTTCCCTTGCGAAGTGAGAGCAACTCGATAATGGCATATTCTTTACCCGTTAAATTTAAGGTTTCACCATCAATACTAGCGGTTCTGTTTTTCAAATTTACACTCAGTCGACCTGTGTTGATGACAGAATTAGAATGACCATGAAAACGGCGAATAATGGCATGAATTCTTGCAAGAAGTTCATTTTTACTAAAAGGTTTGGTCAGGTAATCGTCAGCGCCAAAACCAAGGCCTTTAACCTTATCTTCGGTATCACTAAGACCCGATAGAACAAGAACAGGTGTTTTAACCTGCGCAGCGCGAAGACGTCGCACAACTTCGAACCCATGAATATCAGGTAATAATACATCCAAAATAATAAGATCGTATTCGTAAAGCTTACCAATTTCTAAGCCATCTTCACCCAAGTCGGTGGTATCACAAATGAAACCTTCTGCTTTTAGCAAAGTATCAAGATTTTTCGCCGTTGTGGAGTCATCTTCTATCAATAAAATACGCATGAGACTATCGCCATTTTAGTATCGCCTATTTAAAATGCTAACAAAAAAGAGATCGAATACCTACAATTTTATTTTTTCAAATTTTAGTATTTTGTTAATATTTTATTCTAAAAAGATGGATGTTTAAAATTTCAGAACGTTCTATAATTTCCCCATTCTTGATTGGAAAAGGTATTTTAAATGACCGGCTCTTCTTTATCATTGTTAACCAATGAAAATCTGCCCGAATGGGATTTAAGCGATTTGTACTCTTCTTTTGAAGATCCAAAGGTTGAAAAAGACCTAGAAAGATGTACTCAAAAGGTCGCAAATTTTGTAAGCGATTATCAGGGGGTTTTTGTAAAACCTGAATGGGAAACAGCTAAACTTTTACAGGCGATCAAAGATTATGAAACGATACAAGACTTCATGGGGCGCCTTATCAGTTTTTCGGGTTTGCTGTACTATAAGAATGTTAAAGAACCTAAAATTCAGAAATTCCATCAACGTATCCAGGAATCGATGACCCTATGGGGGGGGAAACTGATTTTTTTTAATTTGGAATTGAATCAAATTGATGAAAACAGTTTACAAAAAGCCTTTACGGCCAACCAAGAACTCCATCGTTATTCTCCTTGGATCCAAAGAATACGTCAGTTTCGCCCCCACCAACTTTCTGACGATTTGGAAAAGGTATTTTTGGAAAAATCTTTAACTTCCCGCTGTGCCTGGAATCGGTTATATGATGAAACGTTGGCCTCAATAAAATTTGAATGGGAAGGCCAAGACCTTAGCCTGTCACAGATTACAGACCTTTTAAATCACTCAAATCCAGAAAAACGAAAAACAGCCGCTCTTTCTTTGTCAAAAGAATTGCAGAAAAATCTTCCTTTGTTGACGTTGATCACCAATACTTTGGCCAAGGATAAAGCCATAGAAGATGAATGGAGGCATTATCCAGAACCAACCAGTGAACGCCATTTAGAAAATCAAGTAGAACCCGATGCCATTGAGGCTCTTGTTAACTCTGTCAAAAAGCATTACTCACGCTCGTCACATCGTTATTATGCTTTAAAAGCCAAGATGTTGGGATTAGAACAATTAGAATATTGGGATCGAAACGCGCCCTTACCCCAGGGAGGGGAAGAACAAATTTCCTGGCTTCAAGCCCGTGAAATTGTGCTTAATGCCTATCATCAATTCAATCCTGTTATGGCGGATATTGGTAAAAAATTTTTTGATCATTTGATTTAAAACTTTTGAGCCCTTTTAAGTCAATGAAACACTTTTTGAGATATTTTTCATAATTCAGGTGTGGAATAACATTTTTATTAATAAGACTGAAAATTACAGGGTTGATGATTTTACTGCTTTAATCGCCTTGTTATTAACCAGTTCTTCTTTTTTTTCATTTATATCTATCCGTTCTAACAATAAGAAAAAAGGAGATTTATATGAGAATATTGCCGATTACTTATTTGGATTTTCTTTGCTTGGAATTTTAGGAATTATTATATTTTTAACAATTATTTTTTGGAAA
>JAJZHT010000138.1 GCA_021804455.1 Pseudomonadota bacterium
CTCTTTCAGCAACCTTCCCTGTTAAAACACGTTTTCTGTACTTAGGAATCCAAATTAGGTGAACCTTTAAATCATACTTACTATGGCTATTCTTCCGATCACTCCTCATCTTAACACCGCTATTCGTCGCTAGGCAACTTCATTATACGTCCCCTTCGCCTCAAGGCGAGGGATTTTATATCCCCGAAGGGGACATTAAAAAATCCTTCCTTGTTTTGAGAACCTTTCCAAAGAAATTTTGTTGACAGAATCAGTTGTATACTCGCAGAGCCCTTCCTTTTTTACGCTATGGCTGAGTCCCTATAAATAAGCATTAAGGAGTGAGCACCCCTGTCGAGGCACCAAATGAGCACAAAATCAATCATCGCCGAAGATGCCAAAGCCAGATCCCGACTCTTTTAGAAGAGCTTAGCTCTATATTCTCACTCATTCTCAAGAAATAAGGTTTTGGATATTCTTACCATTTTTGGATTGGTAGAATGTCCGCCTTTAAGAAAATACCCTGCTCGTGATCCCTCGATATAATAGAAGAATTCTTCCGTAGGATCTTTGCCTTAAGGTTAGGGCACAAGGGTTACCTTTGCGGGGCCCGCCCATCATCGGGTCCCCTGTGCGTTCCCGCCCCACGCACCTCCTCAACACAACCTTCCCCCTGCCCCTTTATAAGGGCAGTTCTGATCAAAAGGATACCCTCCTTTCTCTCATTCCGGTATGATCTTAAAAGCGCTTTTAAGATCCTCATCCAGGGCATGTTTAAGATCTTTCATCAAAGAAACATCTTAAAACAGGGTTGCGCACCCAACTTCGTTTGGGTGTGGCTTACCACCTGAAAACAGTTTACATCACAAAATCTTAAAAAAGGGTTAAGGAACAGGGTAAACGCATCTAAAAAAATCTTGACAAGGAAAACTCTAGCTTTTAGGGGGTTTAATTGGTGAGAGTTTCTAAAATGCACTTACTCAAACTCGCAGAAAACTTTATCTTAAAAATTAGATGCGTTTACCCTGATTAAGGAAGAAATTGTTTCCTAAAGATTGATCTTGAAAAAAATAGTGCAGCCTGCGAATCCAAATTTCTAAGATTTTCGTTAATTTCTAATGGGGAATAAGCTCTTACATCCAATTATTTTAAAAAATCGTTTCATGCAAATCCTTTGGATGTTTCGTGACATTTGAGAGAAATTACCCCATACTGATAAAGCGGTTACTTAAAAGCCACGTTTTTTATTTATTTTTGTTAATATTCCCCTCTTAAGCTTGATTGGATGCAGGGCTTATGGAACTTGATTTGTTTTTCCCTATTGCAGGACTTAGTTTTAACATTTTGACCATTTTAGCCGTGGGATTTCTAGGGGGAGTTGTTTCCAGTGCCCTGGGTATTGGCAGTGGTGTAGTTGTAACTCCGGCCTTATTGATCATAATAGGCGTTCCTCCCTTGGTTGCCGTTACATCGCAAATGGGAAACGCCATTGGCATTAATCTTATGGGGTTTTTGGGTTATTGGCGTCGACGTGATGTCGATTTTAGTTTAGGGCTTTACCTTTTTTGGGGCGGGTTACTTGGGGCGTTTGCCGAAATCAGTTTATTAAAATGGTTTAACAAAGGCTCGATTCATCACAAAATGGACATTATTTACGTTGTTGTATTAACCAGTTTGGCAACTCTTTTACTGGTACAAAATGTAAGGGCTTTTATAAAGCCACAATCCTCTGAAAAGGGGGTGATGATGCGATATTGGATGATTTATTTTCCTTGGCATAAAATCTTTGTTCGTTCTCGCACCGAAATTAGTATTTTAATTCCCATTTTAGTCGGTCTGGGAACCGGTTTATTGACCGCAACTTTAGGAGGAGGAAATAGTTTATTTATGATGCCCCTGCTTTCCTACTTAATCGGCAGGGTTTCTCCTGTTGTACCTGGAACAACGTTGTTTGCAGGTTTTATGATTACGTTGGTTGTAACCGTTATTCATTGTTTTGCCCAATCCCCTTTTGATTTATTGTTGGTATTTTTTTTATTGATAGGAGGTATTGCAGGGGCAAAGATTGGTGTGCGTCTTAGTTATCAATTCCCTAGGCATTATTTGGGTTTATTAGGAGCGGCTGTTATTTACGGTATCAGTCTTCGATTTGCATTGAATTTAGAGTCTGATAACCCCAGTCCTGGGTTCTCTTCTCTTCCCATAGAAACTATTTCAAATCCAACTTGGACTCATATTTTTGCCGATTTTCTACACAACTATCCTATAACTTATATAATCCTTGGAATTTTAAGTATTATTCTGCTGGCGATTGTACTAGAAAAAATATTAAAAACGACTGTTGCTTTCTTCCATCGATATTTTTAAAGGGGTTTAGTTGGTTGTTTAAAACAACGACAATATTGAAAAAGATGTTCATTCTGCTGGCGATGGGGGCAGGAATTCTTCTTTTTATAACAACGCGTACATGGCAACCTTTTGAGAAAGGCGTTGTGAATGTTTACTGTTTTTATGGTATGATTCCTCCTGCTGTGATTAAGCAGTTTGAGCAAGAAACAGGTATCAGAGTCCGATTTGATATCTATGATAACAATGAAATTCTAGAGGCAAAGTTATTCGCTACTAATTCTGGATATGATGTGGTTTTGCCAACGTGCCCCCCGTATGTAGGACGTCAAATCGCAGCCGGTGTTTATCAACCTTTGGATAAAAGTCTCTTAACCAATCTTGGCCCTTTGGAACCCATAATTGTGGAAAAAATGCAATCTGTGGATCCAGGACTGATTTACACTGTTCCGTATTATTGGGGAACTGTGGGGATGGCCTTTGATTATCATAAGGTAAAAAAAATTTTACCAGAGGTGGACCTGGAAAGCCATGATTTGATTTTTAATCCCGAAAACTTAAGGCGTTTAGCAACGTATGGTATTAGTTTTTTCGAGGAGGCGATTGATGTTTTTCCCTTGATACTTTTGTATCTTGGTAAAAATCCTAACAGTGATGATCGAAAAGATTTAGAATTAGCCTATGAACATTTAAAAAAAATACGGCCTTTTTTGCGTCGTTTTACTTCCTCTCGTTTTATTAATGATTTGGTTATGGGCGATGTATGCTTGACCCAAGCCTGGTCAGGCGAGGCGTATCAAGCTATTTTAGAAGCAAAAGAGTTTGGGCTTGATCTTCGTTATGTAACCCCTAAGGAAGGGGCTGGATTGTGGATTGATTGTTTTGCGATTCCTAACGGGGCTATGAATCCTAAAAATGCCCATGCTTTCATAAATTTCTTGTTGCGGCCTGAGATTGCAGCGCAGATTACGAATCAAGTTTATTTACCAACAACGGTTCTCTCCTCATTAATCCTGGTTGATCCTTATTTGCGGAATCATCCTGCTATTTTTCCTCCTCAGAACCGAATAAAAAGGTTAGGTTTATATCAACTTCCCTCTCATAAAAGTACGGCTTCTTATGAACGTGAGCGTAATCGATTGTGGGCCAAAATTCGTTTGTCACAATTTTAAAAGATCGGA
>JAJZHT010000139.1 GCA_021804455.1 Pseudomonadota bacterium
ACATCACCAAACCGGTGCTGGTGTCGTGGGAAAACAAACAAGGTCTGTATCAGGTCTTATACATTCTTTATACGAATCATTCTTTTGACCAAATTCGGGATATCTTATTCATGCCGTGGGAGATCTTCAAAGAACGTGAGGCTGTTTGGAAAAAAGAATCTAAAAAAGAAAAGCTCTTTTTACAAACACCTCATATTCAAAAGGCTCGTCTAGAAGGTTTGATCCTCGGATGATCCATACCTTGAGGAACCCTAAGGTTTCTCTTGTAATGCTCAGGGAGAGAAAGAGGCTGAAATTTCAACTCGACGAAGAATCTTTTTTTTGTAAGTTCTGGAGGGGAATAAGCATAAGTGTGACACGGAAGGAAAGAATCGTGAAAAGGTTGAATACTCTGCGAAAAAGAGTTTCTGGAAAATTATCGGTGGGTCTTCTGTGTCTTTTATTCCTAGGGATGATGCCGGTTTTTTCAGCCGTCAGAGCCCTTGAGGTTCCGCAGATTGCGTGGGGTGATATCCAACGGGGTTCTTTAATCGGTCGGGGTGGATTTGGCGAGGTTTACGCAGGACACTGGAAAGGGCAAGACGTTGCTATTAAAGTGCTCCATGTCGGTACTTTAACCACGGCCCAAATTCAAGCTGAATTTAATAAAGAAGTCAGCATGATGTGGGCTTGTCAATTTCCTCGTGTTGTGAAGCTCTATGGTGTGTGCAAAGAACCTGGCCATTGCTCAATGATTTTTGAGCAGATGCAAAGGTCTTTACACGACTTGATTCACACTGGTGAGGAGATTTCAGAAGAAAAACGCTTACAGATTGCGATTGATGTAGCCCAAGGTTTGGTGGCTTTGCACAGCCAGACCCCTCAGATTCTGCATCGCGATTTAAAGAGTCACAACATTCTTTTAGATAAACGAGATCGAGCGAAGATTTCGGATTTTGGATTGGCTAAAGTCAGAAGTGTGACCAGTACTCTTACTACACACCGTGCTGTAGGTACAGTTCGCTGGTGTGCACCAGAGCTATTAGGGTTAAGACCAAAATTTACAACCGCTGCCGATGTGTATAGTTACGGCATAATCCTCTGGGAGCTTATCGCTAGAAAAACACCCTTTGAAGATCAACCGAATGATCAAATTATTATCAATGCTGTTATAGCAGGTGAGCGTGAAGAAATTCCTTTGAATTGTCCTTTTGTATGGAAAGAAATAATAGAATCCTGTTGGCAACAGGCGCCAGAGAGTCGTCCAACTTCTGAAATAGTATTGGCTCGTTTCTTGTCTTTGAAGCCCTCCCAACATCCTGTGTGGTTACCGGACGAAGAACCAAATCCCTCTATTATAGGAAGTAGTGGTTTTGTCGTTTATCCCGCTAGTCTAGGAGATTGGCAGAAAGTTTTGCAGTGTTATGGCCATGATCCCGTTCCTGGCTATGATGTGGAAAAAGTTGAGGTGATTTTTAACCCCAGTATGAATAACCTGTTTAAAGAACAGCAAAAACTCTTGCAAAAACGGCAAGGGAATCCCCGTTATACCGCCAGTTGGCAACAAGAGGGACATGCTGATTTAAGAGAGACAATCCATCAACAGTTGGAAACCTTAGCGGAACCGTACCAAGATGACGATTGTCCTGACGTCAAACTTCTTCCCTTGTGGCATGGAACCCAGAAAGAACATTTAGACAGTCTTTTAAGTACGGGGTACAGCCCTTTTGGTGATACCGACGATGGTTATTTTGGTAAAGGAATTTATGCTACCCATGAAGCCGCTTACGCAGAAAAGTATGCCAACAAATTCAAACCCACCCATCAGAATAATAGCGTTTTGATTTTGAATTGGGCTATCACCTATTCCAGTTACCCCATCCTGAATTCAGATTATAATCCCATCACCAAGAAATTGGTGAAGAAGATCCCGTCGGGAGTGTACGACAGCCATTTTATCCCGGTAATTCAAGGTACAAGCGTTGTTGATTATATTCCCATCACGCCTCCTCAAACTCATACGTATACCGAAATGGTGTTTTTTAACTCAGCACAAGTTCTCCCCCGATATAAGGTGACATTACAACCAACCTTACCTTCAGAACCCAACAGTCAAGACCGTGTGATGATGAAGGCCTTGAAGGAAAAAGATGATAAGAAGAAGGCTATTGCCTTAGGGGTTTCCCGTCTTGTTGGAAGTGACGTCGTGATACCAGAAGTCGCAAGAGGATACGAAGAAGTATATTTAAGATTTATAAAAGGGAAATTAGTTTATCGTCCAGATGATGCAAGTGATATTGAGAAGATAGAGATGCCAATTGCAGCTTTAGTGAATCCCCTAGAAGGAACGTTTGATTTATCAAAGTGTGGTGACACTGGAAAGTATTTAAGCATTGCAACAGGTTATCGTAAAACTAAAAAAGTTGAAAACAAAAGCAAACTTGAAATATGGCTGAGTCCTTATTTTTTGATCGCAAAAGAGCTGGCTACCACCGCAGGTCATTACAAAGCAATCATGGGATTATGGGACAGCACAAAAGCCCCGTTAGGAATGTTTTTCAATTGGGGTGAGTGGGATAACTTGGATTGGTATGATTCTCTAACTACCAACTCAATCTCAGAAATACAAAATAAAAATTTATTAACATTATATTTGAGCCAGCTTAAGCGATATCCGAGCACTAACCAAAACAATATATACTACCCAGCAAGATCTAACGCGAAAAATTTCATGTTTTGCTTATAAAATTCGTAATTAAAATGACTGAAAATTACTCTATTTTTTGCAGATTAGCTTTGAATGTTTTGAGCTAGATGCAATTAGTATCCGCTCAGGCAAAATTAAACCTCCTCTTAATATCTTTTATAACCTAATTAAAAAATATTTTAACTGCTTTAGAAGCATTCATTCAACAATATAATGTCTCATACGGTTGAAACTAAAAAAACATTCAACTTTGAAGTACTTAAAAGTATGTCATTCTAAGTTTGAAGATTAGCTCTTTGGGGTTTTGAAAATATGAGGTTTTTTTATTTAGTATTTTTTTTGTTTGTCTTAAGTGGTGTTTTGTCTTTTGCTCTTGATGATCCTAGTCAACCGCTCAACTTCTCTTCTTCTCATACTTACGGCGGAACTGTTTCGTCTCTTAACAATGATCCTAATTTCCAATTAGCTTCTCAAGCGCTTGATCGGAAAATTCCAGCCAAAATAAATTCGGGAAATATCAAGATAACAGCTAAGGGGGCAGATATCAATTACAGGTCTTCCCCATCACCAGTTACCTTATCTTCTAATAGCCTTACCTACAATTCAGATCATACGGTAATTGAGGTTGAAAATGGGAAACTTGATTGGGATGTTTCTAGGGTGTGTTAACACTAATTATTTCAAAGATGAGGGCGAAGTTGATGAAGGTTTTAAACATGATATCGAGCTTTTCGAAGCGAGAAAAGATGCGTCTGAAGCCTTTTAATCTGCGGAACAG
>JAJZHT010000012.1 GCA_021804455.1 Pseudomonadota bacterium
CAAAAATATTATAAAATATATAATATCAAATTTATAATAAATTATACATAATATTTTATTCTAACCCCTTCTTGAAAATCCCTTAGGGGTTTTTATCTATTTTTATAAGCTCTACTAAATTTAACAGGGCACCTTTAGGAAGGATTTTCGAACACATAAGCTGTTTTTTTGAGAGACCGAGCCTTGAATATTAAGAAGAAATTAACCCTATTTCTGTCATTCTGAAGACATTCCCCTGGGCGGCCGGGGGCCGGAGGGTGGGAATATAACTTAAAACCGTTAAGAATTCGTTAATTTTTGAACAAAAAGATTTTCATCAGACGCCCTGTATATTGTTAAGCAGGGTGAATGCATCTAATTAAAGTCTCGGTTTTCTGCGGATAGGGGAAAGTCAATTTTCGAAGATTTTAATCATCCAACCCTTTAAAACCAGAGTTTTCCTTGTCAAAACTTTTTAAGATGCGTTTGCCCTGTTTTTTAAGGATGGAAGTTGACTTTAAATAAACGCTGGCTTATAAATGTTGTGTTCTGCAGCGTGAGCAAAGGGAATTTAGTAATCTTAGATTCCCGGGCATGCCTATCTGCGAACAGGTTCATATTTTAAATAAGAAAGTTATTAAAATGCCCAAGTTAAAAACAAAAAGCAGTGTCAAAAAGCGGTTTCGCTTAACTGGCAGTGGAAAAGTTAAGATGGCCCAGGCCGGTAAGCGCCATGGAATGCGCAAACGAAGCAACAAATTTTTGCGGGATGCGCGGGGGATGAGCATTATGCACCCAAGCGATGCCAAAAAAGTTAAAACTTATTTCTTCCACGTTTAAGAGAGGCCCTTCATGTCACGTGTTAAACGCGGGGTTACAGCCCACGCTCGTCATAAAAAAGTTATTAAGATGGCCAAAGGGTATCGTGGCCGTTCTAAAAATTGTTTCCGTATTGCCCTTCAACGTGTTGAAAAGGCTTTGCAATATGCTTATCGCGATCGTCGTAATAAAAAGCGCGATTTTCGTGGCCTTTGGATTCAGCGCATCAATGCAGCCGTTCGTGAATTGGGGTTAACCTACTCAGTCTTCATCAATGGTCTTACAAAAGCAGGGATTGAAATTGATCGCAAGGCTATGGCTGAATTGGCTATGAATGAACCCGCAGCCTTTAAAGTTCTTGTTGAAAAGGCGCAACAGGCACTTTCTGCTTAATCACTTTTATTGACTCCCCACGGTAATTTCCGTGGGGTGCCAAGGTTTGTTATGATAGCAACATCTTCTTTGGACTCTACTGTTGAGTCTTATCAATATAAAATTCAATCCTGTGACACTCTAGAAACGCTTGAAAATCTGCGCCTTGAAATTCTTGGAAAAAATGGCTTTATCACTCAACAATTAAAAATCCTCGGGCAGCTGGATCCGGAAAGCCGCCGTCATCAGGGGGCTGTTCTTAACCAAGCTAAAGAAACATTGTCAAAACTTTTACAGAAAAAAAAACAAGATCTGGAAGAACACCATCTTTCTCAACGTCTTGCTAAAGAGGCTGTTGATATAACATTACCGGCCCGTCCTTGGAAAGTTGGAAAGATTCATCTTTTAAGTCAAGTTAGACAACAGATTACAGACTATTTCCAAAAAGTAGGATTTCAGCTGGCAGAGGGTCCAGAAATTGAAGATGAATATCATAATTTTGATGCCTTAAATATTCCCGCCCACCACCCTGCCCGTCAAAATCATGATACTTTTTACCTGAAAGATTGGCCTCATCGACTTTTGCGTACCCATACCTCAACTGTACAAATTCGAAGCCTTACCCAACAAAAGCCTCCTGTACGACTGATCAGCCTGGGGCGCGTTTATCGCAGCGATGATCTGGATGCCACTCATACCCCTATGTTTCATCAAGTTGAAGGCTTGGTTCTAGAGCCCGGGGTTCATATGGGACACCTTAAAGGGTGCCTGATGGATTTTTGTCGTTCTTTTTTTGATAATCCTAACTTGACATTTCGTTTCCGTCCCAGTTTCTTTCCCTTTACAGAACCTTCTTTGGAGGTAGATATTTGTCATTCTTTTGGTAAATCTGACCAACGGTGGCTGGAAATTTTAGGCGCGGGAATGGTCCATCCCCAAGTGTTGCAGCATTGTGGCATCGATCCTGACACAACCCAAGGGTTCGCGTTTGGTATCGGTATTGAACGTCTTGCGATGTTAAAGTATGGCCTCGAGGATATTCGTCCTATGTATCAATCGGATCAACGGTGGCTCGATTATTATGGTCAACGGTGGTCTTAAAAGGTAGTGCTATGAAGTTAACATTGAATTGGCTTAAAGAGCATCTCGATACAAGCGCAAGTCTAGAAGAAATTGCACAGGCTTTAACGCAACTGGGGCTTGAGGTTGAAAGTATCGAAGATCCAGCTGAACGTTTACAAGGGTTTGTGGTCGCTGATGTTGTTAAAACGGAACGCCACCCGAACGCCGATCGCCTAACCTTGTGTCAAATTGATGATGGGACCGGGACTTTATTACAGGTGGTTTGTGGGGCCCAAAATGTTCGATCCCCTATGAAGGTGGCTTTTGCCCGCGTTGGAACCGTTATTCCCGTAACAGGGGCCGCTTTAAAGCCCGGTGTTATTCGAGGGATCAGCAGCCAAGGTATGTTATGTTCGGCAGAAGAGCTGCTTTTAAGCTCCAGCAGTGACGGTATTCTTGATCTTGATACAACGTATCCTGCAGGAACCGCTTTAGCACAAGCCCTTGATCTGGATGACTGTGTCATCGATCTTAGTATCACCCCTAATCGCAGCGATTGCTTTTCGGTACGGGGGTTGGCCCGCGATTTAGCGGCTTTTGGTATTGGAACTTTGAAACCGCTACCGGAAGTTTCTTTTACTGAGAATCGTCCCTGTTCTCTGCCGGTTTTCATTCAAGATCCTGCGTGTTGTTACTTTTCGGGAAGAATCATTGAAAATCTTCACAACGGTGAAAGCCCTGCATGGTTAAAAAAACGATTACAGGCAGTTGGTCAGCGCTCCATTTCAGCGATCGTGGATATTACCAATTATGTTTGCCTTGATCGGGGGCAACCTTTACATGCTTTTGATGCCGATAAAATTCAAGGCAATTTGGTCATTCGTCCCGCCAAAGAAGGAGAAACTTTCCTTGCCCTTAACGAGCAAACCTATTCTCTATCTTCAGGCATGACCACTGTTGCCGATGATAAAGGGGTTTTATCCTTGACGGGTATTATGGGAGGGAAAAATTCAGCCTGCAGTATAGACACCACCCGTATTTTCCTGGAATCAGCTTACTTTGATTCTGTGCGGATTGCCAAAACAGGACAGACGCTTAATATCACCACTGATTCCCGTACCCGTTTTGAACGCGGAGTTGATCCTGAACAGGTAAAGGCTGGGTTGGATTATGCCACTTATTTGATAACAGAAATCTGTGGCGGGCAGATCAGCCAGACCGTTGAGGTGGGAACCCTACCTTCCTCTCACGCTCCTATTACCCTAACCTTATCAAAAATGTTAGCCGTCAGTGGTTGTAATGACCTCACGCTGACAGAAGCAGGAACTTTATTAAAGAAATTAGGATTGGAAATTATTTCTGAAACATCCGAAAGTTTAACGGCTGTCCCTCCCCGTTGGCGTCATGATTTGAACCAGGATGTTGACTTAATTGAAGAGATTTTACGTCTTAAGGGTTATGATCGGATCCCTGTCACTTCCCTCCCCTTTCAATTTTTAAACACCATCCCTTCGCGTACGACTTTGATCCAACGCAGTCTTACCCAACGAGGGCTGGATGAAATTTATTCCTGGTCCTTTATTGACTCACAAACGGCTGATTTATTAGGGGACGGCATTCCCTTGGCCGTTCCTTTAAGCCAAGATATGGCCGTGCTCAGACCCAGCGTTCTGTCAGGATTGTTAAAAGCTGTGGTTTATAATCAAAACAAAAGTCAAAAAAATTCGGCTTTTTTTGAACTGGCCCATATTTTTCAAAATCAAAATTCACACCCTATTGAAGAAGCCACTGTCGCGGGTGTTCGTGGTCAAAACTTTGTTTCCCGTCATTGGTCTGAAACAGAGCGTGGCGTAGATGTTTTTGATGTCAAAGCGGATGCAGAAGTTATTTTGCAATGTTTGAATGTGCAAAAGTATCAGATAGAAGCCTTAGGTCCCGACTATTACCATCCCACACGTAAGGGGGCTTTAAAACAAGGACCTAAAATTTTGGGTTATTTTGGCGAAATTCATCCCCAAGTTTTATCTTATTTTAAAATAGAAGGTCCGGTTGTTGGTTTTGAAATTTTTATTGATCGGTTGCCCGCTTTCCTGCAAAAGCGTTCCTTGCCTCCTTTAAAAACATCCCCTTATCAGGCTGTAGTTCGCGACTTTGCCTTTATCGTCCCTAACGATGTCAGTGCCGATCATATTTTAAAAACAATTGAAAAGGCTGATAAAACTTTGGTTCAACATTTACAAATTTTTGATGTTTACACAGGTGATAAGCTTGAAGTTGGCAAAAAGTCTATTGGTCTTGAAGTTCGACTTCAGGCTTATGACCGAACCTTAACCGAGGATGACTTAAATCTGTTTAGCCAAAAGGTGATTGAACTGGTGCAAAGACACTGTCATGGAATTTTAAGGTCTGGTTTATGAAAAACATTCGCAACTTTTCAATTATCGCCCACATTGACCATGGTAAATCAACCCTTGCAGATCGCCTGATTGAATTTTGCGGTGCTCTTGAAGCACGGGAAATGAAGCAACAAGTTCTCGATTCCATGGATATCGAACGAGAACGAGGGATCACAATTAAGGCCCAAACCGTGCGACTAAGCTATAAAGCTAAAAATGGGCAATCTTATATTCTGAATTTGATGGACACACCAGGTCATGTTGATTTCGCTTATGAAGTCAGCCGTTCTCTTGCTGCATGTGAAGGATCATTGTTGGTGGTTGACGCCAGCCAAGGTGTGGAGGCTCAAACTTTGGCCAATGTGTATCAGGCAATCGAAAGTAACCATGAAATCATCCCCATTTTGAATAAAATTGATCTGCCGGCCGCCGATCCTGATCGCGTTAAGGCCCAGATTGAGGAAGTAATTGGCCTGGATGCCCAAGATGCTGTCCCCATTTCCGCTAAAACAGGGCTGGGGATTCAAGATGTTTTAGAAGCCATCGTTCACCGGTTGCCCGCCCCCACCAGTGAATTTGGTGACCAGGCAGCAACCTCCCCCCTTAAGGCCATGCTTGTTGACAGTTGGTACGATACTTATTTAGGTGTCATGATTTTGGTGCGCGTTGTCGACGGTGTCTTAAAAACTGGAATGAAAATTCGGATGATGAATACCCAAGCGGTCTATGAAGTGGATCGTGTAGGGTATTTTAATCCCAAACAGCACCTTGTTGGGCAATTATTACCGGGTGAGATCGGTTTTATAACAGCCAGTATTAAGCACGTCGCTGATTGTAAAGTGGGGGATACCATCACGGAAGAAAAACGGCCCACAACCCGACCTTTACCTGGGTTCAAGCCCTCCGTCCCTGTGGTTTTTTGTGGTTTGTTCCCCACCGATGCTGCTGACTTTGAACATTTACGAGAAAGCCTTGGAAAACTTCATTTAAATGATGCCAGTTTCCATTTTGAACCTGAAAGCTCGGCTGCTTTAGGGTATGGATTTCGCTGTGGGTTTTTAGGTTTGCTTCACCTAGAAATTGTGCAAGAACGCCTGGAAAGAGAATTTGATCTTGATTTGATTACAACAGCACCCAGTGTGGTATACCGCCTGCACATGACGAATGGTGAGGTTAAAGAACTTCATAATCCCAGCGATATGCCCGAGGTGGTCAAAATTGATTTTATTGAAGAGCCATGGATTAAAGCCACGATACTTGTTCCTGATGAATATTTAGGGTCCATTTTAACCCTTTGTACCGATCGCAGAGGGGAACAAATGGATTTAACCTATGCGGGAAACCGCGCCATGGCAGTTTATCGCCTTCCCCTGAACGAAGTTGTTTTTGATTTTTATGACCGTTTAAAGTCGATGAGTCGGGGTTATGCTTCCTTTGATTACCAGATGGACAGTTACCGAGAAGGAGATCTGGCAAAGGTTAATATCCTAGTCAATGGTGAGCCTGTGGATGCTTTGGCGATGATGGTGCATCGCAGCCGTGCCGAATCACGGGGACGATCTTTATGCACGCGTCTGAAAGACCTCATTCCCAAGCAGTTATTCAAAATTGCAATCCAAGCCGCCATTGGAGGCAAGGTTATTGCGCGGGAGACGATCTCGGCCTTGCGTAAGGATGTCCTTGCTAAGTGTTATGGTGGTGACATCAGCCGTAAAAGAAAACTTTTAGACAAACAAAAAGCAGGTAAAAAGCGTATGCGTCAATTTGGCAATGTTGAAATCCCTCAAAGCGCTTTTATTGCCGCCCTTAAGATGGGAGATGAATAGATGATTCAAAAGAATACCTGTAAAATTGCCGTTGTCGGTGCCACCGGGAATGTGGGACGTACCATGTTAAGTATTTTGGCGGAAAGAAAATTTCCCCTTAATAATATTATTGCTGTCGCCTCTGAACAATCAGCGGGACGTCCTATTTCCTACGGGGAACAAGGGGTTTTAACTGTTGTTCCATTATCAAGCTTTGATTTTTCAACCTGTCATTTAGCATTATTTTCGCCAGGCGGAAAAGTATCCGCCGAATATGCTCCCAAAGCTGCCGCAGCGGGATGTTTGGTGATTGATAATACATCACACTTTCGTATGCATAAAGATATTCCCCTTGTTGTACCAGAGATTAATCCCCAGGCTTTGGCCAATTGTCGCCAACAGAATATTATTGCCAATCCAAATTGTTCCACCATCCAACTGGTTATGGCCCTAAAACCTCTTCACGATCAGGCGAGAATTAAAAGAGTGGTTGTTTCCACCTATCAGTCGGTTTCTGGGGCTGGTAAGGAAGCCATGGACGAGTTGTATCACCAAACAAAAGGTGTTTTGGTCAATGACCCCGCTTTACCCAATCGTTTTTCTAAGCCCATTGCCTTTAACGTAATTCCCCAAATCGATATTTTTATGGAAGATGGCTCCACGAAAGAAGAATGGAAAATGGTTATGGAAACACAAAAAATTCTGGATTCTGCGATTCAAGTCACAGCGACCTGTGTTCGTGTGCCTGTCTTTATGGGTCACTCTGTGGCGGCGGCTGTAGAATTCCACCAAGATCTCTCTGTGGCTAAAGCCCGTCAAGTCCTACGTCAAACAAAAGGGCTTTCCGTTGTTGATAACCCCCAGGATTACCAATTCATCACCCCGATTGAATGTGCGGGTGAAGATGACGTGTATGTAAGCCGCCTGCGTCAAGATAAAACCGTACCCCATGGCCTTTCTTTATGGATTGTCGCCGACAATATTCGAAAGGGTGCGGCCCTTAATGCCGTCCAAATCGCCGAATATATTTTGGCGAAGGGTTTCTTAAATAGGGTTTATTCAAAGGCTTCTTAAAAAGAGTTAATAAATTGTTAACGTTATCCCCAAAAACTGTGGATAACTCTGTTCATAACGTGTGGGCAGAGTGTGAAATGATAAGTTTCCCCTTCCTTATCAGGTTTGTGCTTAAGCTTTAGGCTTAAAAAATAACTCCTTGATTTTAAAGGATTTTCTATTCAATCTCGCTTTAGACACCTTCACAATTATTTTTGGATTACGAGCCCTGAGTCAAAAAAGTCAACATTTTTCTCCTGTGCATAACTTTTTATAAATTTTAGAAATTTCCCTGCGCAAAATGCCAAACTAATGAAATATTTTTCTTTGTTTTTAGTTTTATTTGTTTTTAGTTTGAAATATTTTGCAATTATAACATTTTGCGTAAAAGGTCTTTGTATGATCCCATCCTCTCAAAAACACTTTTTTCTAATCTTGTTCCTTTCTTTTGCTGGGTTGGTCCCAGGATATGCCTCCTCCTTTGATGATAACAGATCAGAAGAACCCAGCATTGGAAGTCTCTTAAACACTCGAAAAACCGATGGAAACTATCTTTTTAAAAAGCTTGAAATTAAAAATATTTTTGAAACAGAATACGGTTCTGTTTATTTTACTTTCAGCTTTACTCGCGCTTCATCCTCACCTCTGACGGAGCGCCCTACCAAAAAACCCCGTCTTCTTCAAACCGAGACCTCTGTTGGTTTTAGCCCTCATAAGTATACTTTTTCATCGACCGTTTCTTATGCGGATGACTTAAGACTTCCGGTTATTTTTGATGAATTTAGTTTTTATTTAAAGCAATGTCTTCTTGAAGAAACTTATTGGAATTTTCATAACCTCGAGGCCTTAGAGGTAAAAAGTAGAGAATTCCTTGCTTTACCAAGTGTACTGCAGAAGCAATTTGCTCAAGATGAGCCTGACCAAGCCAGTGAAATCGCTCAATACCTATTGAAGCAACCTGTAAAAGAACTGGAAGCAAAGCAAGCCCTTTGGAAAAAGGTTGCTCGAACGGAATACAACCTTGAAAAAACTTTCCACTTAACAAGGGGAAATTTAAAATTAGGACTTCAGGGAGAAATCTGGCCCCAAACACCTGAACCAAAACAAGAACTATTGACACAACCTTTATTGTCTCCTTCTCCCTCTCCACAACACCAAGAAGAAGATTTCATCCCCTTGACGCAGATTGATTGGCAAGCTCCCATCCCCCCCCAAATCCAGGCTTCTGCCCCCGATAAACAAACGATTCCCTTAAGTTGGAAAGAATTTGAAGAAAACCTTACTCACCATGTGAGAACCATTATCAACCAACTTATCCCAGACCCATAAAAAAGCCCTTGAATTATTTTAGGGGGACTTGGCCATAAGGGAGGGCGTAAGAGGTCGAAGTGTGTTTATACCTGACAAATCTTAATGCTAAATCCCTCCATCTTCCTCAAGTGCCTAAATGGGAGGGGTGTGTCTGTAATACATACCGAAGACAACTGAAAAGAGATTAATGAAAAAGGGCCTGTCCCAGATAACACATAGGAGTGTTACAAGGAGGATATAAGGAAGAGCCAATTAAGCAAACGTATTTAAGATAAGTTGATAGAACGTTCGTGGCGGGAACCACATGCGCGGCAGAATTGATAGGTGTAAACCGGAAGGCACATCGGCGTATTATTATCAAAGACTTTGAGAGATTATTGCCTACCAATCAGAGTAGGAATCTCTCGAGATCTTTGATGGTGAGATTGAAGTTGATGAATCCTATTTTGGTGGCACCCGTAAGGGGCAACGCGGACGAGGGACCGCTGGTAAATTCCTGTATTTGGCTTACTTAAGCGAGGGGGGCGTGTTTATACAAAGATTATACCAGACGCCTCTTCAACGGCATCGTTGCGCATCATTGAGCGTAAAGTTACCCCTGATAGCATTGTATTTTCAGATTGTTGGCGAGGATATAATGCGTTGAATGTTCCTGAATTTAAGCATTATAGAATAAACTCTTCAAAGCTATTGGCTGACAAGAAAAATCATATCAATGGGATTGGAGAATTTTTGGAATCAGGTTAAACGTCATAGGAGGAAATTTAATGGTGTACCAAAAGAGAATTTTTGGGTTATTTCTCAAGGAATGTGAAGGGCAATTTAATAGTCCTAACCCAAAAGTGCAAAGAACACTTTTCAAACAATGGATTACGGGCCACCTAAAGTAGTTATCTAAGACAGCCCCAAAAATCTTTTGCCTTCTGGGTCTTTCCCAGTCTCCAAAACCTCGAGAATCGGGTTAATTTGAGTCTATTAACCTTTTCTTAACCACAATTAACAAAAAGTTAATTTCATTTTTTGCCACCCCCCGCCCACTGCCTCCCTTAACGGGAGGGGGGCTACACCCACCTTCTTACAAAAACGGTGGGCACTATCTTTCTCATCGCCCTTTTTTCTTGTTTCAAAAAAGGGTTTTCTATCACCTAGGTTAGGTCTTTTATCTTACTCCCAAAATCCTTACCAAAAGGTTAATTTAAAAAAAATAGGCGCAGCCTGTAAAAAGTAAACCCGTCAAATCATAAAAGCTGCGCACAAAGCTTTCTACCTTTTGTAAAAAACCCAAACATATTAAAGTAACATACCTTTTGAGTTTATTTTTTAAGTCTGAAATGCCTTCAACTTCTGCTTTAACTTTAGGTTTTAATCTGGAATTTTCAGATCTCTACGAATCCAAAATGCAAGGGAGCTTACACAAGGTTCATCAGGCCTTTTTGAATTTTGTGGATTCTCATAGCCCCCCCCTTAAAGAATATTTACACCAGGCATACCACCAAAAATTAACAGACCCTCAACAAAGTCAACTGATGATCGATCTTGGCCCCCTGTTTGAGGAGTTTATAGGGAATTTATTTCATATTCGACAACATATAGCCACACTTCAACAGCAACACCAATCTTTAGCCCCCTTCATCACGGTTAAACGTAATTTTATTCAACGGTGGGCAATTAAAAAATACCCAACTCCCGATGAAAAAGATGGGCAAATTCTTACGCCGGTTGAAGATGAGTTGGCATTTGCATTGCAAATTCTGAGTTGGCAGGATCAAAAGGATACGGATAACCTGGAAAAAGCGGCTCGTTACGCTGCATGGGCGGTTTTAACCGCCTCTGGACAAAAACGTCATCAACAAGGTGTTCTGTTTAAAGTCCCCGCAAAAACTCACCCTGACTTTTCCCTTCAAGGAGGGGCCTACAAACATCAAGGCGTTTGGACTTCTTGTGTACCAAAACCTTCTCTTCGCTGTGACTTTAATCTGACGGATCATGGCTTTAATCGTACTCAGGCCTTTGATCACAGCCACTATTGCATCCATTGCCATCATCAAAATAAAGATTCTTGTTCCCACGGATTGAGAGATTCTAATGGGTTCCGAGAAAATACTTTGGGTATTCCCTTAACAGGATGCCCGTTAGAACAAAAAATTTCAGAAATGAATCAACTGAAGTCCCAGGGTTATACCCTGGCCGCTTTAGCTGTTGTTACCGTCGATAACCCGATGGTAGCCGCTACAGGACACCGCATCTGTAACGAGTGCATGAGATCTTGTATTTATCAAAAACAAGAATCGGTTAATATCCCCGCCGTGGAAACTCAGATTTTACAAGAGGTTTTGAAATTACCGTGGGGCTTTGAAATCTACAGTCTCTTAACCCGTTGGAATCCTTTTCATTTTTCTTCCCCTCTTCCCCGCCCAGCTACCGGTAAAAAAATCCTTGTCGCAGGCATGGGTCCTTCGGGGTTCAGCCTTGCCCACTATTTGTTGAATGAAGGGCATACGGTAGTAGGAATCGATGGTCTTAAAATAGAGCCTCTTCCTCCCCCGTTCAATCAAGAAGAATTCCTACCCATTCATGACATTGGTTCTCTTTATGAAGCTTTGGATGAGCGCCTTATCGGTGGATTTGGCGGTGTTGCCGAATACGGTATTACCGTTCGTTGGAATAAAAATTTCTTAAAAATCATTCGATTATTATTGGAACGTCGACAACGATTCCAATTATTAGGGGGAGTACGCCTCGGAGGTACCTTAACCATTGACCAGGCTTTTGAGCTGGGGTTTGATCATGTGGCATTGTGTTTGGGAGCTGGGAAACCCACTGTCTTGAACATGGAAAATGGCTTAGCACGAGGGGTACGACAAGCCAGTGACTTTTTAATGGCTCTGCAGTTGACAGGCGCGGGTAAAAAAGATTCAGTGGCCAATCTACAAATCCGACTTCCTATTGTTATTATTGGCGGAGGACTGACAGCCCTTGATACAGCCACAGAGGCCCAAGCTTATTACCAAAGGCAAGTTTTAAAATTTTCTGAGCGTTACCAAACCCTTGTCTCACAATACGGCGTCGAAAAGGTTCAAGAAACCTGGACCCAAGAGGATCAAGAAATTGCCAAAGAATTTTTAATTCATGCCGACAGCTTGCGGATAACACCCCCTGAAGAACATCCCGCTTTATGGCAACAATGGGGAAAAACGACAATTGTCTATCGTCGCTCCTTGGAAGAGGCCCCCAGCTATCGCCTTAACCGCGAAGAAGTCGTCAAAGCCTTACAAGAAGGCATTGAGATTTTAGACCAAGCAACCCCTTTAAAGGTTCAGATTGATGCCTATGGTCATGCAGAGGGATTGATGATTCAACACGAGGGAATAAAAAAAATCATACCTGCACGCACCATCCTCATTGCTGCGGGTACGGTCCCTAATATCAATTTGCATCACGATATTCCTGAACAAATTAACATCACAGAGGGAGCCTTCCCTACCTTTCAGGCTATCGATGCTCAAGAGCAAAAAGTAACACCTGAGCGTTGTGCTAAAACGCAGAACGTCCATGTATTGATGCGCTTTAATCAGCGGGGTCAAAGTGTCAGTTTCTTTGGCGATTTGCATCCTTCTTTTGCAGGGAATGTGGTCAAAGCTATTGCAAGCGCCAAACGAGGATATCCCTTGATTCGTCAAGCTGTTCAGCGTTCAACACACCCTGCTGTGGATGAAACCGTATTTTTGAATAAAATCAAAGACCTCTGCAGTCAAAGGGTGGTCGCCGTTCATCGTTTAACACCAACGATTTTAGAATTGGTTATTAAGGCTCCTCTCGCAGCTCGCTCCTTTCAACCCGGTCAATTTTATCGCCTACAAAATTTTGAATCCCTAGCGCCCAAAGTGAATCAAACACGTCTTGCTAGCGAAGGTTTGGCTTTAACCGGTGCCTCTGTCGATAAGGAAAAAGGGTTAATCTCAACCCTTGTTTTAGAAATGGGAGGATCCTCAAAGCTATGCCGCCTTTTAAAACCCAATGATCCTGTTGTGTTGATGGGCCCCACAGGCACAGCTACCGAACTTCCTCACAATGAAACGGTTCTATTAATTGGCGGTGGCTTGGGAAATGCCGTCCTGTTTTCGATTGGTCAGGCCTTACGGGCCAATAACTGTAAAGTCCTTTATGCCGCGGGTTACAAAACGCTGAAGGATCGTTACAAGGTCGATCAAATCGAGAAAGCTGCCGATCAAATTTTATGGTGTTGTGACGAAAAACCAGGATTTCAGCCAACCCGACCCTGGGATCTAAGTTTTTGTGGTAATTTGGTTGAGGCTTTAACAGCCTACGGTCAGGGAACGTTAGGAGTGCCTTTGATCCCTCTTGGCCAGATTAAACGACTCCTTGTGATTGGTTCGGATCGTCTTATGGCAGCTGTGGCCCAGGCCCGACATCAAGAATGGAAAACTTTGCTTAACCCTAAACATCAAGGTATCGGCAGTATCAATTCCCCCATGCAATGTATGATGAAGGAAATTTGTGGACAGTGTTTACAGTTGCATCGCCATCCTATAACGGGTGAAACAAGGGTTGTTTATTCATGCGTGAACCAGGATCAGCCCCTTGACCAAGTTGACTTTCCTTCTTTGAATCAACGCCTTTTACAAAACTCTCTTCAAGAAAAGTTAACGTCTTTGTGGGTACAAAATTGCCTCGAGTCTTTGCATAAACATGCATATATGTCAAATTTAATTAAAAATAATTAATATTTTTCCATATTATGATAATGTATATAAAATCGAGTTCTATTTTATGCGGTTGATCTTTTATGAAGCTTCTAACCTATTTTTTATTATTTCTTCACCTAAGCTTGCTTAAAATTTTAGCCTCAGAACAGGAATATCATCATAACATCCCTTATATCCCTGAACACGAACAAAAGGAGTATATCCCTAAACACTTACAGGAAATACGATTACGGTTAGAGTTTCTTTATAGTCAGAACATGAATCTTCAATATCTTGTCCCCATGCTACACAACCACCATACTCTGGAATTCTCTTTAAAGGATTTAATTACAAGTCGTTTTAATAAAGACTATCTTTTAAATTCTGTTGATTTTGTATTTGCAGGA
>JAJZHT010000140.1 GCA_021804455.1 Pseudomonadota bacterium
TTTTTATGAAAAAAGTTACTAAAAATTAACTGAATTTTAATAACCATAACCGTAACTTAATAGATAAGACATGAAAGATGAGTATTCGCCAAGCCTTTTTTATAAGGCATATCTCAAAAAAATGGCGAAACCTGAAAGGGACGGAGGAGACAAAAATATGGCAGAGAGTACACAACATAAACTAGACCGTGTGCGTCCGCCTCGTGTGCAGATTACGTATGACGTTGAAATTGGTAATGCTATCGAAATGAAGGAATTACCTTTTGTTGTAGGCATTATGGCGGATCTTTCTGGGATGGTGACAGATCCTTTACCAAAGGTTAAAGATCGTAAATTCGCTGAAATTGACCGTGATAATTTTAATGAAATCATGGCATCCATTAAACCACGCTTGGCGCTCCGTGTTGCCAATAAATTAGCAACCGATAGCAGTGAAACCAGCATTGAGCTCTTTTTTCAATCGATTGATGACTTTACCCCCCTTAACATCGTTAAACAAGTTCCTGCATTAACCGAGCTTTATCAATCACGAACTTTATTAAAAGATTTGCTTACAAAATTGGATGGGAATGATGCCCTAGAGGAGCTTTTGGCTGCTGTTATGACCGACAGTGCCAAAAAAGACGCCCTAAGCAAAGAATTAACGGCAACAGACGCCTCGGCTCCCACTCCCGTACTAACAGAACTTATGTCAACAGGAAAACTGGCCAGAGATGACAGCCAAAAACCTTTTGCCCAACAAATGGTTAATGAATTCGTCACTCAACTGGGTAAAGAACCTGCCCCTCCCTCCAATCATGTCGTTGCTTTTATCAATCAAAGAATTCAACAAATCGATGAACTGATAGGGGCCCAATTGAATGAATTGATGCACCACCCTGATTTTCAAAAACTGGAAGGTTCTTGGCGTGGTTTGCATTATTTAGTTATGAATACCGAAACCAGCACACACCTGAAACTGCGTTTGTTAAACATCACCAAAAATGAACTTTTACAAGACCTGGAAAAAGCGATTGAGTTTGATCAAAGTCAATTGTTTAAGAAAATTTATGAAGAAGAATATGGGACTTTTGGGGGTCATCCTTATTCATGTCTGGTTGGAGATTACGAATTTACCCGCCATCCCCAAGATATGGAGCTGTTAGAAAAAATCTCCAGTGTTACTGCTGCCGCTCATACCCCGTTTCTTACAGCGGCCCATCCCAGACTTTTCGACCTGGACAGTTTTGAACATCTGGGTGTTCCTCGCGACCTTAGTAAAATTTTTGAAAGCCTTGAATTGGTTAAATGGACTTCTTTCCGCAACAGCGAAGATTCTCGTTATATCGCTTTGGTTCTACCCCATGTTCTTATGCGCCTTCCTTATGGCGCCAATACTGTTCCTGCCGAAGGACTTAACTTTGAGGAGGATGTGACCGGTTCCAACAGCAGCCATTTCTGCTGGGGAAATGCAGCCTATATTTTAGCCCAACGCATTACAAATGCCTTTGCCCTTTATGGCTGGACAGCCGCCATTAGAGGTGTTGAGGGAGGTGGAATCGTCGAAGGTTTGCCCGCCTATACTTTTAAAACAACCGACGGCGACATTGCCCTGAAATGCCCCACCGAAACCGCGATTACCGACCGCCGTGAAAAAGAACTCAGTGACTTGGGATTTATTTCTTTGTGCCACTGCAAAGGAACCGATTACGCAGCCTTTTTTGGTGGACAGACCAGCCAAAAACCCAAAGTTTATAATTTGGATGATGCGAATGCCAACGCTTCCTTGTCGGCACGGTTGCCCTATGTACTGGCCGCATCCCGTTTTGCACACTATATCAAGGTAATCATGCGTGACAAAATTGGCAGTTTCATGACCAAGGATAATGTCGAGCTTTATCTAAATACTTGGATTGCCAACTATATTCTTTTAAATGATGAGGCCCCTCAAAACATTAAAGCCCGTTATCCCTTACGCGAAGCCCGGATCGATGTGTTCGACATTCCTGGTAAACCTGGCTCCTACCGAGCGGTTGTTTATCTACGCCCTCATTTCCAAATGGAGGAGTTGACAGCCTCAATTCGTTTGGTTGCAACTTTACCACCTCCCGCTAAGTAATTTGGGATCGTTTAAGGAGAAAATATTATGCCACAAAATTATACGATTACCGAACTTCCAGGGAAAACAAAAATTCGCATTGCAACCACGGATGTCAGTACCCCCGACGATCGTGGTGTCAAATCCCCGGAATGGATGATCAAAATCGATGATATGCTGCAGTCAGAGGTTGAAAATTTTAACGATTATTGCGAATTATTTGGATGGTATGGCGAATCAAGTCGTCTAACAACAGGAGATATCAGCAATCAGCTTTTTACCTCAGCTACATTAAAACATTCTGATTTGGTGGTAATGATCCCTAACGGCAGTCACGCGGCCCAACTGGAATCGAAGATGAATCTGGGTGTTCCTTTAGATTTGGTTCAGGTGGTACGTCTTGGAAACATCAAAAGCACCAAGGTTAAGCTTCAGGTTATTGACTATACCAATTGCTGGATTCAATCTTTTCAGCAGCAACTGGATCGTTTGGTTTTATTTTTAAGTATTTCTGCCAAAACCAATACCGTTTTTGTCTATGATATCAATGGCAATAACAAGGGCCAAATGGTCAGCAAAGTCGACTATGCTAAAAACACAGCGGAGTAAAATTTTAACTCTCTTCTTGTGCCCTTTCTTGACAGGGTGTTAGACGAATCAGGGTAACTTGGTTCCGTTGACGACGTAATATTTCGAATCGAAACCCATGAAACATAAAAACCTGGCCTACTTCGGGGATCAGTCGCACTTGATAAAGTAAAAGTCCCGCGATGGTTGCCGCATGTTCGTCAGGTAAATTCCAATCAAATTGGCGATTCAAATCACGGATTGTCACGCTGCCATCAACAATATAGGACCCATCCGTCTGGGGGCGCACCCCACGGACCATAATATCGTGTTCATCGTCAATTTCACCGACAATTTCCTCTAGAATATCTTCCAGAGTCACAATACCCAATAAAACCCCATACTCATCCACCACCAGGGCAAAATGTTCACGACGAGTCCGAAAAGCCTGCAATTGTTCCAACAAATCATTACTTTCAGGAACAAACCAAGGCTTACTGGCAACCTTTTCAATATCCAACTCATCCACATTGCCAGAATGCTGACGCACCGCCCTTAACAGGGCCTTAGCATTCACCACGCCAACAATATTATCAGGATCGCCCTTATAAAGGGGCAAACGTGTAAAAGGGCAGGACAAAACTTGATCAACAATCAAACTGGAAGGGTCATCAGCATTCAACATAGTAACATTTTTGCGGTGAACCATAATTTCACCCACCTGAACAGACCCCAAATCCAAGATACTTTTTAACATGGCCCGTTCTTGGGGCACGTCTTGCCCAGGGCCTTGATG
>JAJZHT010000141.1 GCA_021804455.1 Pseudomonadota bacterium
TTATGAATCATAGGTTTGAGAAAAAAGATATTAGCCAAACACCAGAAAATAAAAAACATTAAAAGATAATTGGAGGCCATGGCGAGCCCCAGGCAACTTCCTACCAAAAAAACTTTTGATAAAAAAGATCTACGACGGCCGTCCCCTTGAAGATAACGGTAAGAAAAGGCGCCAATAATTCCTGTAATGAAGATGACAAGAGTTATCATAAGCTTGGCAAGGGCATCAAAATAAAAGGCATCTTTGAAAAACAAAATTTTCACCCGTAAGAGACATATTTAACCAAGTTTTTATGGACTTGATTCTAAAAGGTATTATGGTATAAGAAAAAATGTTAATTCTAATAATTTTTATTAGAAATTCTTATTATTATGGATGCTATAACCTTACAATGTTTTCTGGCGGTAGCCGCTACAGGCAATTTTACTTTGGCGGCGGAGAGGGTAGGGCGTACTCAATCGGCCGTTAGTCAACAAATTGCCAAGTTAGAACATTTATTAGGAAAACCCTTAATAATTCGCGGGAGAAAGTTGACGTTAACCCATGATGGTGACGTTTTTTTAGGCTATGCCCAAAGAATTTTGACTCTTTATACCGAAGCGTTGGATCGTTTTAAAAAGCCAGAATTAGTTGGTGAAGTTCGGTTTGGGTTGCCCGAGGATTTTGCAACGGTGTTTTTATCGGATGTTTTAACTGATTTTTCACGAATCCACCCTCGCATCCTGGTGAATATTGAATGTGATTTAACTCTTAACTTATTTGATCGTTTTAAGAAAAAGGAGTTTGATCTTGTTCTTGTTAAGATGAGTCGTCCAGAAGATTTTCCCAATGGTTTGGAGGTGTGGTCGGAAAAATTGGAATGGGTGGGAAAACAAAGTTTATTATCATCTTTTACTTTAGATACCTCTCAAGCCCTTCCTCTTGTTTTGGCGCCTCAGCCTTGTGTTTATCGTGCGAGAGCCATCAAAGCTTTAGAAAAAGGGAATATCCGATGGCGGTTGGCGTTAAGCAGTCCAAGTTATGCTGGTATGATTGCGGCCGTTAAAGCGGGTTTAGGAATTACGGTTTTGCCCAAAACCATGATTACGGGAACTTTGCAAATTTTAAAATCGGCTTTTCTTCCTAAGCTTAGAAATACCCATGTATCTTTGTTGAAGCATAATAAAGATAATCCCGTCATTGCTTCTTTTGAGGAATTTGTTTTGAACAAAATCAAACACTAATACTGTATGCATGTTTGTCAAGAAGTGAGTTTACTGTAACGTGATTGCAACCAGAAAACGAAACACAGGTATTCTTTGATACTTAGGTGATAGAGAACCTCCTCGAATTCTTTCATCAGAGTTGGGTGGCCATTTTTACAGGTTGGAAGAAGCTGTTAACTTTTCTTTAACCAAAATTAACAGAAAGTTAATTTATTTTTTTTGCCACCCCCCACCCACTGCCTCCCTTAACGGGAGGGGGGCTACACCCACCTTCTTACAAAAACGGTGGGCAAAACTTTTCTTATGGCCCTTTGTTTTTGTTTTAAAAAGGGACTGCTTGACCTAGGTTATCTTTGATTATACCCCCAAAATCCTTACCCAATTATTAACGGGGGGAATTATTTTTTTAATGTGCATACGGCGTTATACTAACTCTCTATAAAAAAAGCGGGGTCGTTACACGGCCCCGCTTTTTTTGGCAGTGAAGATCTTAGAAAGTGACTAACGCAGCATGAGCGTTGTGCAGCAAACCTGTCAATCCAAGACCACCCACAATTACCACCCCAACAATCACAGCCGTGATGATAATTGTTTTTAGATCTGTTCTTGTCATGGTAGACCTCCTACCTTTAAAGCCCTCTTTACAAAAGGTGAAATAGGTCAAAAATATAAAAAGTCAAGAGGGCAAGCTATAAATTTTATTTTTTTGAGAAAATCGATTAAACTCTAAGAAGCCGCTGCGGTTGGAACAAGCGTTATCGATGGTTGATTAACATCTTGCTGAGAGACAATCTTAAAGGGGCTGCGTCGACCATTAACCCCAAGACCTGTGCTCTTGGCGATTTGACTGCGACGCTTCGCATAGCTGGGCGATACCATGGGATAATCGGCAGGCAATCCCCAACGTTCTCTGTACTCTTCTAAAGACATTTTATAAACCGTGTTTAAATGACGTTTCAGCATTTGAAGCTTTTTTCCATCCTCAAGGCAAATGATATAATCATCATTAATTGATTCTGATATGGGAACAGCGGGCGTTAGAGGAGCTTTGGCCTGAAAATGATGAGGATCTTTATTAAGTTTATTAAGAGCCTGGTACGTTTTTCCCAGAATCTCATTAAGCTCTTCTAAAGGTGTTGTATGGTTACTAACATAGGCAGCTGTAATTTGCACAGCAAGATTAAGAAGTTCGTTATGTGTTAATATCTCGTTCATAAAAAAACCTTGGAAAGACTTTATTTTGTATAAAGTTATAATTCTGAGTTTTAGTTTGTTCAATCATTATTTACATTTTTTTTAAAAAATTAAACTAGCTATTGAAAAATTAGTGATTGTTATTACATAGGTTGTATAAAAAGATAAAATTATTCATTGTGTTTTAAATGAAAAGCCCATTTTAAGGTTTTTTCCTGTTGAGCATATAACGAAGCCATCAAAACGACCATTAAACGACCATCTTCTAAAGACTCTGTTAGGATTTGTTCAATCCCAGAACAGACAAGCCGCCATGTTTGATGTTCTGAATGTTTATTGAGGGGGTGAGGCGAAAAAACCACCTTAAATGTCGCTGTTCTATCAGATTGAGATATAAGTTGCACCGTTTTGTTAAAAATAAAACGAATACCAATAAATCCGTCATGTGTAAATCGTACTGCCTCACAGCCACGAAAATCACTCAGATTAGAAGCAAGATAAAATTCTCTTTGTAAATAAAACTCTCTAGCCGTTTTTTTATTTTCAAGTTCAGCAATCAAGTGATGATAACCGCCTTGCTTCTGGCGCTTAACTTTTAACGACATGTCTGTGTTAATAAAAGGCGAGGGATAACCTAAGAAAAGGCCAGTTCCTTCCGCTGAATGCAGAATCAAATCGCTGAAATGAATCCATCGATTAGGGCCTACACTCCATTCAAAATCCAAAATTCCTAACCCTCTATCGCCAAGAGTCGCTGGAAAAGAAGATGGTTGCGTATTCAACAAAACCACACCCTCTTTTGCGGCAAGCCTTTCATATCCAATCTGAGTTGTTTGGATAGATCGAGCACGACTGTCTGATAATGATAAAACCATATCGATTAAGGCGACAGAAATGGATTGAGCGCTAAGAGTTAAAAATTCTAAATCTTTCAGCCTCCCCAGAAAATCCGCCAGTTCTCCGTTGCTATGACGAAAAAAACGTACCAAAGAAGCCAAAACTGGAAGAATCT
>JAJZHT010000013.1 GCA_021804455.1 Pseudomonadota bacterium
GATGTATTTTCACAAAATCTGCCAAAAACTGTCGACGTTTAGTTTGATCCTTTGTTTATTATTCTTAAATTTCTCCGTATATGGAAAGGAGGGTGAAGAACACCCAAAAGGTAAAGTAGGAATTGTTTATCTGCATTCGGTGGGTGCTGACGGGAATCAATTTTATCATCTGTTGGACGATTTGATAAAAAAATGGGGGTTTCCTGTTCCTGATTCTTCCCGATACGCCGTTTATACGCCCACAGCACAAGATCGAACATGGTTTGACCTTACTGTTTTCACAGAAAATATTTCCTCTCTTTCTTCTCAACAACCAGCAGTCATTCGCCAAAGACTGATACAGGACAATCCTCAACTTAGACAACTAAAAACAGGTGTTGAGGGATTTATGACGCAGCAAGGAATTACTTATGAGAATCTTCATCTTTTCGGATATTCCCAAGGCAGCATTCAAGCTCAACTTTTATTCCCTTTACTAGAAAGGCCCTGTCATAGTTTGTTAATTGCGGGAGCCCCGTGGCTTTATCCTGACCCACCTCATAAGAATTTACCAAAAAAGGTAATTTTAGGGATGAATACCAATGACCCCATTTTCCCCAACCTCATTCATCAAATGACCTGGGGAACTTTCCAAAACACCATGAAAATGGAAACAGAGACCTTCAATCAACGGTTTGAGGTTGTGCTTTCTGACGAAGGTCATGAAATTTCCAAAGCTATGAAACAGAGGGTGGTTGAGCACCTAAAAACAGTGTTTTAATATAAACTTGGGGCCACCCCATGAAAACTTTTTGAACACACGAGCTGTTTTTTAAGGAACCGAATCTAAATATTAAGAAGGAATTAACCAATTTTCTGCCATTCTGGACACATTCCTCTGGGCGGTCAGGGGGCCGGACAATATCCTTCAGCTAAGGTTAGAAGACGGGTTTCTAGAGTTTACCCCCAAGAACCCCCCCCTCCCTTTTGATTGGGTGGGGGGTGGAAAAAATCAACAATTAACTTTTTATTCATCTTGGTTAAAGAACCGTTAATCCGCTCAACCCCTTAAAAGCCTATACACAGCGTGAGAGAAAGAGAAAAATCTTCCTTCTAACCTTACTTAGGGGCCCTGGGTGACTAGAGGCCGGATGAGCGGAATAACCTTTAATCGTTAAGAATTGGTTAATTTCTGAACAAAAAGCTTTTCATGAGGAGACCTGAATATCAACTGTACATCATGAACAAGATTGTTCACAATAGAGCCCAATAAAGGGCCCTCTCTGTGTCTTGACTATGACCTATTATATCTTTGTTCTTTGCTTGGTTCAGGGTGTTGGGGAGTTTCTGCCCATCAGCTCAAGTGCTCATCTCGCTTTCATCAGCCTCTTGTTTCAAAACCCCTCCACCAGTCTTGAATGGGAAGTTGCTCTTCATCTGGGAACACTCATCTCTGTTATTTTTTACTTTAGAAAAGAAATCTGGAATATGGTTATAACTTTTCTAAAGTTTATCATGCATAAAAATCGCAGAATTCTTGTTTACGACCCCGATTTACAGATGGTTTTCTATTTGGTAACGGCAACGCTTCCTGCGGTTGTTGTGGGGTACCTTTTTAAAAATAAAATCACGAATCTCAATCTACCGATTGTTATGGGAAGCAGCAGCATCTTTTTTGGCCTTTTGCTTTATTGGGCAGATACTCACTTGGAGCGCCGTCCCCAAAAATTAACCTTGGCAAAGTCGTTTTTGATTGGTTGTGCCCAGATTTTGGCTTTTATACCTGGGGCCAGTCGTTCTGGCACATGCATTACGGCTGCTCGTTATTTAAATATCAGTCGTATGGAGGCGACACAATTTGCCTTTTTGCTTTCTATACCGACTGTTTTGGGGGCTGTTGTTTTAACGGGATACGATATTTACAAACAGCACCTTAGCTTGGATTGGGGAATCATGGTAAAGGCCATTATCCTGACAGCATTGATAGGAATTTTGGTTATTCACGGTTTGTTACTTTTTTTAAAACGCCACAATTTTAAAGCGTTTATGATTTATCGGATCATTTTTGGCTTAGGTCTGGTGCTTTTGGAGTTTTATTCATGGTTTTAAAATATTTCTTTCTATCTTGGCTATTTTTTTCACTTGTGGGTCCTCTTGCGGCCAGTGACTTCGCTGCTTCCCATTCCCATAAAGCCACCCAAGATTTTTTGATAGGGAGGACTTTTTTAGAAAATCATGGTCAACCCTCGATACAAGGTTCTTCTATGCCTGGTAACGATTGGTGGTCATCTTTGTGCACCTGGTCGACCCAAGATAATCTTTTATTTGTGGTTAAGGCCCTCCTTAGAATCTTTTTGATTTTAGTGATTTATATAACTTTGCAAAAAATGATCAGTCATTTTGTCACCTATTATACCCAAAAAATTACCGAGATACGTAACGGTAAGCATAGTCAAAGCACGACCCTTGCTGTTATTAAAACTGTTACGCCTATTATTCGGTCCACCATCCATTGGATCCTTATTGTTTTGGCGACGCTGCTTATCCTCAGCGAATTAAATATTAACATCATGCCGATTATTTATAGCTTTAGCGTAATCGGCTTGGCGATCAGTATCGGCTCGCAAACTTTGGTTAAAGATCTGATCAATGGCATCATGACCTTATTTGAGGGGAATATGGCAGTGGGCGATGTTGTTACCATTGGCAATTTTAAGGGGACTGTTGAGTCCATCAGTTTACGGTGTGTTCATCTTCGCCACAGTACGGGTGAGTTGCAAACAATCCCTTTTTCTGAGGTTAACCATGTTATGAATCATTCACGGGACTATAATATGGCGATGGTTGAATTTAATATTTCGTACCAAACCAAGCTTCACCATGTAGAACAAGCTTTGGAAGAAACTTATCATCAAATGAAAGAAAACCCTGAATACGCCCCTTACATCGAAGGAGAATTAAAAAGAATAGGGATTGAGAAACTGGGAGATTGGGGGGCTAAAATTCAAACCTCTATCAAAACCAAACCAGATCCTTCCCAAGTTTTTTTGCATGAATTTTACCGTGTTCTGTTGGCAGAATTACAAAAACGCAACATCACTCCGGTTGTTGCGCCCGTTGTTGTAGGCGATATAAAATCTCTAAGGCAGCGCGAGGACTTAATTGATCCAGATCCAAAGTTTTAAGTTCCTCTTCAACCTGGGAAATTGTTCGCTTGGGTTTCCACGATACAGAGGGGATTTTAAGCTGGCGATCCTTTTTTTGATATTCTTGTTCAAAATTATCCAACAAAGTTTGGGCTCTCTCTATCACATGAGGGGGCAACCCTGCCAGAGCGGCGACATGAATGCCATAGGATTTGTCCGCACAACCGGAAACAACCTGGTGTAAAAAAATAACCTTCCCCTGCCATTCCTCAATACGCATGGTCAGACATGCCATTTTAGGTAATTGATCGGCCAGACGTGTCAGTTCATGATAGTGAGTCGCAAACAAAGTACGACACTGATTTTTATGATACAGTGACTCTGTTACGGCCCAGGCAATAGCCAGTCCATCATAAGTGGCCGTTCCACGACCAATTTCATCCAAAATAACCAAGGAGCGCGCCGTTGCCTGATGTAAAATCGTGGCTGTTTCAACCATTTCCACCATAAAAGTTGATCGACCCGAGGCCAAATCATCAGCAGCTCCCACCCGGCTAAAAATACGATCTACAATTCCAATTTGAGCCTTTTCTGCCGGCACAAAAGATCCTATTTGGGCTAAGATGGCTATTAATGCATTCTGACGTAAGTAAGTACTTTTCCCGGCCATATTAGGCCCTGTTACTAGCAACACGTGCCTCTCTTCGTTCATATGAACATCATTTCCTACAAAAGAAGAGTCTGTAAGGCATTGTTCTACCACCGGATGGCGGCCCCCTTTAACATCAAAAACCAGGGAAGGCTCAAGGTCAGGACGAACATAATGTCGTTCTACGGCAAGCTCTGCCAGGGTACAGGCAACATCCAAGTGTGCCAAAGCATGAGCCAATCTTAAAAGGGGCTGATGATGATCTTGTACAGCCTGTACCAGCTGATCAAAAATGGATAACTCTAAAGCCAAACTTTGAGAAGCTGCAGAGTCAATTTCTTTTTCCAAATCTCCCAATTCAACCGTTGTATAACGCAGGCTGGAAGCCATGGTTTGGCGATGAATAAAATCATAAGGAACCTTGGTCGCATGGCTGGGACTGATTTCAATGTGATACCCCAAGACATGATTGTGGCGGATTTTAAGGGTGGGAATTCCTGTCTTTTGGCTGTAACGGTATTGAAGGTCTTGGATAAGCTGGCGGCTGTTATCCCGAACGTCTCGCCAATGGTCCAAACTATCTTCAAAACCCTTAGCAACAAATCCCCCCTCTCGCGTTAAGAGGGGAAGATCAGCAGCAAGAGCCTGTCCTAATAAATCGCATAAAAACTGATGTCCGTTTAAGGCAGAGTGTTCTTCGGAAAATAAACTCTCTTTTAAGGGCAGGCTTTGTAAAATCGTGGCTTGTACGATACCTTGACGTATTGCTCCCAAATCTCGAGGGCCTCCGCGTCCCATGGAAATACGAGTTAAGGACCTCTCAAGATCGGGGCAATGCCTTAAAATCCCGCGAATTTTTTCACGTAAGGGAGTCTGTTGAGTGAAAAACTCTACCTTATCTAAACGATAGTGAAGGGCTGAAATGTCTAAAAGGGGTGCATTTAAATGGTGACTCAGCAACCTGGAACCCGCTGCTGTAACTGTATGATTAATACAATCCAGTAAACTGCCGTGATAATCACCCGCCTGAGTACGGGTTAATTCAAGGCTGCGTCGGGTCGCAGCATCAATAACCAAAAAGTTTTGTTCTTGAAGTTTTTTAGGGGGTTGCAGGTGATGAAGCTTTTGTTTTTGCGTAATATGTAGATAGTCAACTACAGCCCCCAGTGCTTGTACCTCAAGGGCTGTGAAATCGCCAAATCCCTGTAATGTTTTCACCTCATAAACGGCTTCTAATCGATGGCGTGCATTTTCCTCATCAAACCGTGCCAAAGGTAGAGGGCTTAGTTGTTTTTTCCATATTCCGAGCCCCTCAAAAAGATCAGGCATCTGCAAAACAGTATCGGGTAAAATAATTTCAGCAGGGTTTAGGCGTGACAAAACGGTGGCTAAATCGTGTGAAGCAGCCGTTTCGACACTTAAAAAACCTGTTGATAAATCGACAGCGGCTAAACTGATTAAATTCTTTGTTACAGGCGATAAAGCCACCAAAAAATTATAACTTTTACTGGGTAAAAGACCTTCTTCGGTTAAAGTTCCTAACGTAACAATACGAACAACATCACGCCTTAAGGGCCCCTTAGCTCCTCTGCCTTTGGCATCTTGAGGGCTTTCGAGTTGTTCACAGATGGCAACTTTGTGTCCCTTTTGAATAAGCTTTGCGAGATACAATTCATGAGAATGAACCGGAACCCCACACATGGGGATATCTTCCCCTTCATTCTTTCCCCGTTTGGTGAGAGCAATCTCCAAATCAGAAGCGGCAATAATCGCATCTTGATAAAATAGCTCATAAAAATCACCCATTCGATAAAACAACAAGCAATCTTGATGTTGCTCTTTGATGCGCCAGTACTGTTGCATCATAGGTGTTGTGGCCGATAAAGCTTGAGAAGCGGTCGTATCCATAGGTTCCATATTATTTTTAGCTTCGCTGTTAAAAATGCCCGAAATTAACAAACAAAGACAAGGGAATTTTGTAAATCAATTTCCAGGCTTATGAGACAGGTTCTTAGATCTTCTCAATAATGTTTATAGTAGAATGTTCAAAACTATGCCCGCTGCCTCTCTCGTTGAGACACTACTAAAGGATGTTAGGAATGGGTTGATGAGGTTTTGTAGATAATGGAAGAGCCAGAGAGAAACTTCGACCCTTTCAAGGCTTCGCGAGGTTACCTTTGAGCGACGATGGGATCGAGAGAGTTGACATATGTCACAGGTATGACCCTAGAGCGGCGTGTCCCTAAGGCTTTCTTACGCCCTTTGCGGCTTTTGATCTTTAAGCCAAGATCCTTATACAGACGATCAATCCGCTTGTTATGAATAGACAACCCTTCTTGACGTAACAAAAGGCCAAGACCTCGATAGCCAGAGGTCGTTGATCTGCCTACGGGTACAGCTTCTCCTTAATATCCTCCTCAATCTTCTTCTTAAAAACATACCGCTCCACAGATCGATGAAGCTGAACAAGGCCACACGACTTCCAGTTTGGACACCAACCTGCCAGTTTCAGCTGGCTGTCATTGATAGGGTACTAAACACCCCTGTCCCTTAGGGACTTAAGTAAGAATGAGCTGATGGCTTAATTTTGATATCATATTTTCCATCCCCTTGATGTTCATTAAGAAAAGCTCTGATTTCCTGTTCTCTGCATTTAAAATCCACACTTGGTCCCACCCATATGGCGGCGATATCATCCAAAGAAAAAGGGTGTTCTATATAAGGGACTTTGGGAGAAGCTTCAAGTGAGCATTTATCAACTTGATCTGGAGATTTTGGTTTTCGGTATCGAATTTTTTTGCGGTTTTCCGGGATTTTGTAGGGAACATACATTATTTGCTCTATATAGGGTTTTTTAGAAACGCAAGTGGTTATTTTGAGTTTAAAATAACAAAGACGGTGTTCTTTTTCTTCTTGAAAAGAAGCGTCTTTAAAACCAGGCATCATTGGCAGTAAGAAACTTGATAAATATATTCCCAATTTATTTAGAAAATTTGTTTCTTCTTGCTGACTTTTTTCGTGGTTATATCCTTTTTGTTTGCAAAATCCAATGAATTCCTTAATTATACCCTTTGCACACTTTATAAGCTCTGAAATTTGTTCCTCAAATATTTTATAGCCATAAATAATTTTTAATTGTATTGGAGCTGGCTCAATAGCCTTTTCTTGGGAAGAGGGCTTGAAAAAATCGCTTTTAAATTCTATAGCCATTCCATTCCCATCATCTCCATACCAACGCCAAGCCGGTAAATAATCCTTTTCCTCACAAAAGGAAAATGTATAGATATCCATAGTCATATCTTCTATGGTTTTGAATTTAGCCTTGTTTTTTTCAAATTCTTTTTTATCAAGAATGGATTGAAATATCTCTAAAAAGAAGTTATCCCAGAAGGCCTCTTTCCCCTTGGGATCCTCTTTCGATTTTTTCACCACTTTGTTAAGTAATTCCTGGGATATCTTGACTTCCATAGGATCATTAAGGCATTCATAATGAGTAAAACAAAGGACTTTATTCTCTACAATACGCTTAAAATTTCCAAAACTGGTATAATGAAAAAGGTTATTTTGAGGAGGAGCCTCAGGGTTAATTGATTCTGCTTTTCTTTGAAATTTTTCAAGTAGCTCCTGGGCTTTAGCGCTTAACGTGTCGTCGGTCATCTTTTTTCTCCAAGTCATTTATGTATTGGCTTTATAATCTTTATTGATTGGTCAAACTTAAGCTTCTCTTTACAAAAATTATAACGAGGGGTAACGGTATACTTTAGATGATTTTTCTAGCGGTAATAAGGGGTTTTTCACGCACCCTTCCACAATTTCTGCTACGGGGTTAAAAAAACTTTCCCAGGAGGGGTGTTGCTGCAGAAGGGTGTTAGGCCTCATGTCAAAAAACATTGCGTTTTGACCAAGCTTTAGGCTAAGAATGGTGATAAGTTGTCATCAGCATCATTGTTTTTAAGGAAAATCATGAAACAAGGTATTCACCCCGATTATCACAAAATCACGGTTGTTATGACCGATGGCAGTACCTTCGAAACCCGTACAACATGGGGAAAAGAAGGCGACACCATGCGTTTGGATATTGACCCTAAGTCTCATCCAGCCTGGACAGGTTCTGGACACAAACTGATTGATACAGGCGGTCAAATCAGCAAGTTCAGCAAACGTTACCAAAATTTCGGTCTTAAACAATCTTAAGTTTATCATTAAAGAGGGGTGTCATGACCTTGCAGGCTGAACGCTATAGGGTCGATCCCTCTTTTTCCATGTTACCTCCTTATCTTCAAAATTTAAACGATAACCAGCGAGAGGCGGTTTTAGAAACCGAGGGTCCTGTCCTGATTTTAGCAGGGGCAGGAACGGGTAAAACCCGGGTTTTGACAACACGTTTGGCCCACATTTTGAATTTAGGACTTGCTTATCCCCATCAGGTTTTAGCGGTCACCTTTACCAACAAAGCGGCCCAAGAAATGCGGGAACGGATTGCCACGTTGTTGCAACGGCCTATTGAAGGGATGTGGCTTGGGACCTTCCATTCCTTGTCGGTTCGAATTTTGCGTCGTCATGCTGAATTAATTGGGCTGCAAACAAATTTTACTATTTTGGATACCGATGACCAATTACGCCTTTTAAAACAACTGCTCAAAGCTCACAACATCGATGAAAAGCAAACGCCTCCTCGTCTGGTATTGTCGATGATCAATCGCTGGAAAGATCAGGCGTTAAGCCCTGAACAGGCACAAAAAACTCACCATAAAGTTATTGCCGATTTATATCAAGAGTATCAGGAGCGTCTTCAAGTTTTAAATGCGGTTGATTTTGGTGATTTGCTTTTACACTGTTTAACCTTGTTCAAGAAAAACCCCGAAGTTCTTCAATCCTATCAGCAGCAATTTCAGTATTTGCTGGTTGATGAGTATCAAGATACAAACGTGGCACAATACCTATGGTTACGTCTTTTGGCCCAAGGCTCGGGAAACCTTTGTTGTGTAGGGGATGATGACCAATCGATTTATGGCTGGCGAGGGGCTGAGATTGGCAATATCCTTAAGTTTGAACAAGACTTTCCGGGAGCCAAAGTCGTTCGGTTGGAACAAAACTACCGTTCAACGTCTCATATTTTAGGGGCTGCGAGCGGCCTTATCGCCCATAATCAAGGTCGTTTGGGTAAAACCCTTTGGACAGAAGATGAAGCCGGAGAACCTGTCATCATTCGGGGTACATGGGACTCTTTGGATGAAGCCCGTTTTGTTGGTGATGAGATTGAATACCGCCAACGTCAAGGGGATCGTCTAGGAAGTATGGCGATTTTGGTACGAGCCAGCTTTCAAACCCGTGAATTCGAAGAGTGTCTTTTAAAATTAGGAATTCCTTATCGGGTTATTGGCGGCCCTCGATTTTATGAACGTCTCGAAATACGGGATGCTTTGGCCTATTTAAGGCTGGTTGTCCAACCCGACGATGGCTTGGCTTTTGAACGAATTATTAATATGCCTCGTCGTGGAATTGGTCAAACGACGCTTCAGGCTATGCACATTCTGGCGCGAGAGCAAGGGATCTCTTTGCCACGGGCTGCGCGTTATTATGCGGATCATACAGCTCGAGGAGTAACGGGTACCAACTTGCGACATTTCTTTACAAATTTGGATCGTTGGCGAACTCTTCTGGAAACGGAGCCACACAGCGAAGTTACCAAAATTATTTTGGACGAATCGGGTTATACGGCTTTTTGGCGGCAAGATAAGTCAGCGGATGCTCCAGGACGTTTAGAAAACTTGAAAGAGTTGGTGAACGCTATTGAGGAATTTCAGTATATTCCCGGTTTCTTAGAACATGTCAGCTTGGTCATGGATAACAACCAACAAAATCAGCAGGACATGGTAAGTCTCATGACTTTGCACGCGGCAAAAGGGTTGGAATTTGATACAGTTTTTCTTGCCGGATGGGAAGAAAACCTTTTTCCGCATCCCCGTGCCCTGCAAGAGAATGGGCACGCGGGTCTTGAGGAAGAACGCCGTCTTGGATACGTAGGTATCAGCCGTGCTCGTCATCGTGCAATTATTACCTATTGTTTACAACGGCGTTTGTATCAGGGGGGATGGCAAACAGCGATTCCCTCTCGCTTTATTAAAGAGATTCCTTGTGCCCATATCCAACACATCCAGGCTAATGGTGCGACGATGGCGCGAAAGAATGATGTTTCTTCTCAAAATGAGCCTCTGAAAGTACTTCACGATTTCAAGACAGGGGAACGGGTTTTTCATCAAAAATTTGGGTATGGTTTCATTATTCATTTGGATCATGACAAAGCAGAGGTTTTATTTGACCACGCAGGACCCAAAAAAATTATTATGGATTTTATAAGCCGCGCTTAATTTTTCAAGAGAGAGTGGTTTGATTCTTTTATAAACTACTTGAAGTTCAAAGAGAATTCAGCCTATAGTTTTGAAGGTCTCAAGTTTACCTTTGTTCTTATGCTGGATCAAACAGCGTCTCATGTTTACCTTTGTTCTTATGCTGGATCAAACAGCGTCTCATGTTGAAAAAGTAATACGGCAGCAAGAAAGAAAGCTCTTCTTTCGCCGTTGGCTTAAGCATCCCTTACAAATGGGAACACTGGCCCCTATTACGGTTCGTTTAGCAGAATCAGCGGCTTTGCTTGTTGATAATCCTAAAGGGATGTTTGTGGAGATTGGAGCAGGAACGGGAAGATTGACGCGTTCTTTATTGCGTCGTATTGAAAATCCAGCCAATTTAGCCGCCGTTGAATTGGATTCGGTTTGCTGGGGTTTTTTACAGGAAACTTTGCCGACCTTTTTGCCGTCTGATCAAAAATTGCCCCATATCATTCATGGAGATGCGGTCCAGCTTCCTCATTTATTACCGGAGCCTTTTGTTGGAAACGTTGATACCGTTTTTTCAGTCATTCCTTTAATGTATCTGCATGAATCCACACGGCAGGCTATTATAGATGCTGCTTTCAGGGTTTTAAAGCCGGGAGGATCCATTCTTCATATCACTTATAATCCGAAATCCCCGCTTAATTTTATGAAACACATCAGGCAGAGTCGTCAAACACAATTATGGTGGAATCTCCCCCCAGGATTTGTATGGCATTACCAGAAAATACCCTCTGTCTAACCCTTAAAAAAGAAAAACCAAAGTGAAGCCGCCACGTATTTGTAAGCGCGAAGAGGGATTGCTGTTTTTAAAGCAGCTTATTAAGAATCCACGATCGATGGGAGCATTGGTGCCCAGTTCTGCCGCTTTGGCGGAGTTTATGTGCAGCCACATTCCCATAACCCCCTCTGTACGTGTGGTAGAGATTGGGGCGGGTACAGGGCGGCTAACCCAAGCCTTGTTAAAGAATGGCTTGTCGGCACAGAATTTGTGTATCATCGAGTTGGATCCTGCGATGTATAATTTTTTGTGTCAGAATTTTCCTCATGTCACTATTATCCAGGGAAACGCTTGCCATTTATCGCAGTTGCTTCCTGAAAGTTGGTTTGGGGCAGTGGATTGTATTGTCTCGGGAATCCCAATGGTGAACTTATCGTTTGAAAATCAAAGTCAGATTATTCAAGCATGTCTTGGAACTTTATCTCCTCAGGGAAAAATTTTACAATTCACTTATGGTCCGTTGTCACCGCTTCCATCTCGCAAGCTGGGCTTAAGTCAAAAAAGATTGGGACATGTTTTGATGAACTTTCCGCCTGCGACGGTTTGGCAATATACAAAAGCTGTTTCTCCCTCGGGCGGGCGAAAGATCTCACGTATTAAGGATTTGAAACAGCAGAGTTTAAAACAGTTTCAACGTTTAAAGAAACACCCCTTTAATAATAATTTCTAAGATGAAGTATCGAAAGGAACAGGATGGCTGTGGAGACAATAAAATTGGGCCTTGCAGGTGCCACAGGGCGTATGGGGAAGACTCTCTTGGATTGCTTGGTGTCTTATCCTGTTTTAAGTTTACGGGCGGCAACGGCGTCTTCTTCGCATCCTCTTTTAGGAAAACCCATCTATCAGGATGTGGTTTTAGAAAGCCGTGCTGAGTCCTTGTTTGAAAAAGCCGATGTTATCATTGATTTTAGTGCTCCTGAATCTTTATCAGATTATCTTGATTTGGCTGTGCGCTATCAAAAACCCATGGTTATTGGCACAACAGGACTTCATGAGGGCCACCGTTCTTATTTACATGACGCAGCCAAACATACAGCAATCCTTTATTCTGCCAACATGAGTCTTGGGATAACCTTAATGAAACGGGTTGTAAGCACTTTGACAGCGGCCTTCGGGGAAGGTTATGATGTCGAGATTTCTGAAACTCACCATCGTTATAAAGTGGACTCACCCTCTGGAACCAGCCTGATGTTAGGCGAGGCCATAGCCCAAACCAGAGGGGTTAGCCTTAATGATGTGGCGCGTTTTGAACGTTACGGTTCTATAGGGCCGCGTCGTCAGGGCGAGATCGGTTTTAGCGTACAACGTGGGGGGCACAGTTTATGCGAACATACTCTTCGGTTTTTAGGCGACGAAGAAACCCTTGAGATAACCCATCGGGGCAATTCCCGCTCTGTTTATGCTAACGGAGCCCTGAAAGCAGCCTGTTGGATTTTTGGAAAATCCCCTGGATTTTATGATATGGAATGTGTTTTGGGACTGAAAAAGGCTGACAGTATTTGATTTTTTATGAAATGAGGCGTGAGGCGACGTGCTTATTTCATAAAATATTTTCAGCGATTAACGATTGAGTAAGGCTTCAAAAGGTATTATAGGAAAGAACCTAGGTGATAAAGAAACCCCTTTTTGAAACAAGATCTGAGAGGCTTTGTTGCGTGTGACCTAAGGAAATCCTATGTATTTGGCTCTGTAAAACAGTTTGACAGGTGTCTTGTGTCTTTTCATACCCCTCAATACGACGAAAAAAGGTACCATAAACTCAAATAAAATGGTAGAACTATGGTTAAATTCTTATTGTGGATCACCCTCTATGCCCAAACTCACCAAAGCCGTCATCGATAACAGTCTCCCCAAAGAAAAACACTACCTGGTCTGGGATACCGAAATCAAAGGCTTCGGTTGCCAGATTCTTAAAAGCGGCAGCAAAAAAACCTATGTCTTTTACTACCGGTCTCCCCTGACCAAAAAGAAAGGCTATCTCAAAATCGGCTGCCATGGCACCATCACCGTCGACTTCGCCCGAAACGAAGCCAAGAAGCTGGCCGCTAGGGTCGCTTCAGGCATCGATCCCAAAAAAGAAAAGGAAGAAAGAAGAGTCGCTGAAAAACAATCCCTTCTTTTTGCCACCTTTTTTGAAATCTTTATCCAAAAACATCTTCTCGTGGGCTATAAAGATGGCGGGTACAATTCTTTAAGCGTTGCCCAACGTCACCTTCTGCCCTCTTTTGGTTCCAAGAGACTGAATGCCATCACCCCCCAAGAGATCCGTCATTTTTTGGAGGAACGGAGTTCCATCCCCATTATGGCCAATCGGTGTTTGGCGTTGCTGAGTGTAGCCTTTAAAAAGGCTGAGGAATGGGATTATCTTCCCCCCAGGAGTAATCCGTGTACGGGCGTGAAGAAATACCGAGAAATCAAAAAGCAGAGGTTTCTCAGTGATGCTGAGCTGAAGAGGCTGGAAGAATCCCTGGCACGACAGCTTCAAGAACAACCAGGTTCCTATTGCACCGTTAAAGCCCTTTTCTTGCTGATGTATACCGGATGCCGCTTAAGAGAAATCCTGCATTTAAAATGGGAGAATGTTCATCTCCAAGATCAATATCTCCATCTTCCCGATACCAAGACAGGAGAAGGGGCACGACCGTTGAACCAGAAAGCGATGGAGCTTTTACAGTCGATGACTCCCCAGGACGGCAATCCTTATGTTTTCTATGGCAAAATTCCGGGGAGACCCTTGATGGACATCACGGCGTGCTGGAAAACGGTTCTCAAGAG
>JAJZHT010000142.1:0-639 GCA_021804455.1 Pseudomonadota bacterium
TATTTTTGATCAAAGACCGATAAAAATCTAATTGTTGGAATTCAAAGGGCAAAGGTTCCGCTGCAAATTTCAAATGAGGGCTAGGTTCCACCCTATCAGCCCCTAAATCCTTCAAACGTTTTAAAGTTTCATCAAAAGGGGCCATACACAAATCAAAATTCTTAAATATCAGGGTGGCAAACCAACGCCATTGGCACCACCTTTGATAACTGCGGTCCGACAAACTGGCGTTCAATAATACCAAAGGAATTCCCCGACGTTTACTTTGCGTAATTATATTCGGCCAAACCTCCGATTCTACAAAAACGGCCAAAGAGGGTTGCCAATATTTTAAAAATCGATCAATCCAAGGGTATACATCAAAAGGAACGTATTGGTGAAAACAAATCCCTTTTAAACGTTGTTGAGCAATCTTGGCAGCGGTTACGGTTGTTGTGGTAAGAAGTAAGTTATCTTCTGGGCTTTGTGCCTTGTAACTTTTTAACAAAGGAATAAGCGAGACGGTTTCTCCCACGCTAGCAGCATGAAACCAAAGAACCCGACCTTCAGGCCTTTTTATAGAATGACAACCAAAACGTTCTTTTAAATGTTCTCGTTCTTCCAAACCCTGTCCTAAGCGTACATAAACCCACAAACGCA
>JAJZHT010000142.1:649-3402 GCA_021804455.1 Pseudomonadota bacterium
ATTAAAATCGATCAAAAACGATATAACCAAAAGACGAAACTCATAATGGATAATCACCCCTATAAACTAAGTGAGCTTCCCCCTCCAGCACCAGTCGATCTTGCAAAAAGCGAAGCGTTAAATCTCCCCCCTGTTGACGCACCATGCCATCACCTTTCCAAAACCCTCGGGCTCGAGCAGCCACAGCAGCAGCGCAGGCTCCCGTGCCGCAGGCGGGCGTAAAGCCGGCACCTCTTTCCCAAACCCTAAGGTTAAGAATATCCCCTTCCACAACAGTGGCAAACCCAACATTAACACGTTCTGGATAACCTGAATGACTTTGGTGGAGGCGGGTTTCCAAAAGAGGGCCCCATACTTTGTCATCAAAATTATCTTCCACGAAACACACCAAATGAGGATTACCAACGTTGACGTAAACAGGTTGGGCTTTAACAAAACCAATGTCCACCGTACAGTCATAAAAGGGAGGAGGATAATCGACAGAAACCTGATGAGGCTCTAACAAATGACATTGTAAAACTCCACCCAAAGTTTGCAATTGAAGCGAATCAATATTATTTTTGTCCATCAAAAATTTTGCCACGCAACGAGTACCATTACCGCATGATTCGGCCTCTGACCCATCCGCATTAAAAAAACGAACATGCCAGGAATGGGGAGAATCCAATTCGTACCAATAAATAACTTGGTCACAGCCAATTCCATAACGACGATCTGCCAAACGAATGCTCAGAGTTTTAAATTCCTGATCTGGGGGCAAGAAAGAACCGGGAACCATGACAAAGTCATTTCCCAAGGCGCAGGCTTTCATGAAAGGAAAAGTTTGAATCCTCATTTGGTCAACGTTTTTAAAACTGAAAAAGGACTGACCTTTTTGGGTTGTTCCTTGTCTGGAAAAGTTTTATCAGAGGGCAACTCTTGAACGGCCCGCGGATAAGGATCCAATAAAAGTGAAAGATGCTGGGCTGCTATTTCACCGAAATCAACCGTATCTTCATGGCTGTATTCAATATCATCTTCTTGGTAAATATCGTCCAAAGTTACTTGCTGGTATTTTTGGTCTAACACATGAAGGTTAACCTTTTCTTCGATACGTTGAGGAACGTCTTTTAAACTGACAACGCAGCTTTGAACCACCTCGGCTGATAAATTCATGGTAAGATAATACCCTTGATAGGGCGTTCGACCTGACTCAAGAGTATACTCAGCCTTTAAAGAATGAATAGCCACAATCCCAAACCTTTGGCTTAACGCCAAACATTCCTTTGGGTTGGCTTGTAAAGAATAGCCTAACCGCCGTTTATGCAATTTATCCAGATTCACAAGACGGCTTAATTCTGTATAGTGATCCATAAAATGGCCTCTTATCCGTCGACAACAGTTGACATAACTCTAAACTAATGCCAAAGCTAAAAAAATGTAAGAACTTAATAATGTTTTTAGCCGTGTCATTCAAAAAATGGTATTTTAAAGCCAGCTTTGGCATCAGTTTAGCTTTTCTTAGCGCGTGTAGCCCGACCCTTGACAGCCGTGGTTATAACCTTGAATCTTTGGATACAACCAACATCAAAGTTGGAATGGACACGAAACAAACAATTCAGGAACGTCTGGGATCCCCTTCCACAACTTCTGTTTTTGCCCCCCATCAGCAGGGAACAGCCTGGTATTACATTGCTAAAAAAACTTCAACAACGGCTTTTTATACCCCTGAGACCTTGGATCAACAAGTTATTGTTATTTATTTTGATGCCCAAGATGTTGTGCGGGATGTTCAACAATATAAAGGCGAACAACAGGTGGAAGCTGTTAAACGCAAAACAGAAACCTCAGGCTACGAATCCAGTGTTTTTCGAGATATTTTTGGCAACTTTGGGCGCTATAGCGGCCCTGCTAAAACACGGTAGAGTTTAGAGTGGACGTTTCTTTTTACGAATTAACAGCAACGTCTTTAGAAAAAGTTCTTCCCAAGCTTTTAGAAAAGGCCTACGAGTCCGGGCAGCATGTTGTTGTCATCCTAGATACGGAAGAACGGGTTCAACAAATGAATAGCGTCTTATGGACCTATTCTACTCTCTCATTTTTGCCCCACGCCAGTTCTCATGATGCACCCAAAGATCTTTCAAAAGTCCCAATATGGCTAACAACCCGTTTGGAAAACCCTAATCGGGCCCAAATTCTTGTTATTACGACAGGTGAGATCCTTTCCCAAAATGAGTCTTTTCAACGTTGTCTGGATATTTTTGACGGAAACCATTCCGAATCCATTTCCCAGGCACACATAAGGTACCAAAGTTATCAAAAGCAGGGAATAAAGTGCATCTTTTGGCGTCAAACCCTCACAGGACAGTGGGAAAAACAATCAGACTGATCATTCTACCATCCGCCTCAATCCAATCGATCGGGATTGGTTCATAAAAGAAGAAATAAAAAAATGGGTCCTAAAACCCACTTTTCAAACACAATGCTGATTCAAACGAGGCTTAAGCTGGTAAGATAGAAATAAAAGATCGATCGTTGCGACCCTTAGAAAATTGAACAATTCCTGCAACCATTGCAAACAAAGTATGATCTTTACCCATCCCGACGTTTTTTCCAGGATGAAACTTTGTTCCTCTTTGGCGAACCAAAATATTCCCTGAAAGAACATGCTGACCACCAAATTTTTTGACTCCCAGTCGTTGACCATCCGAATCACGACCGTTACGTGAACTACCACCCGCTTTTTTTGTTGCCATGACGAAAACCTCTTACGC
>JAJZHT010000014.1 GCA_021804455.1 Pseudomonadota bacterium
GAGGTGGAGAAACAAAGAGGCGGGGGAGGGTTTGGGGGGGGGGGGGGGTGGGGGAGAGATGAGGGTGGAAATAAAGCGTCGTTTCAGCAACCAAAACAAGCAGAACAAAACACCTGAAGGCATGAGGACACGGGCACAATTAATGACTCAAACTTTGGCAAGCCACGTTGTTAATCAACCTTCATCCTCTTCAATTAAGTGAATGAAATGAAATTCTATAAAAAACAACTTTTTCTTACAGCAGCCGGCGTAGTTTGCCTGTTTTTGACGGCCTGTGATAAACAAAAACCGGTTTTAACAGGGCAACGAGAAGCTTTTATCGCCCTGGAAACACGGCAGCAGCCCGATCCAGTATTAGCACAACACGTTGTAGCGATTCCGGCGGGGGTTGCTAATTCCAGTTGGCCTCAGATGGCGGGTAATCCTGCTCACGCAATGCCCGTTTTAAAATTAGCTCCTGATCCAAAATCTCAAGGTTCCATTAGTCTAGGTCGTGGAGCAACCGATTGTCAGCGCTTGCTGTCTATGGTTGTGGCGGAAAATGGAAGAATTTATGGGATGGATGCGGACGGGTTGGTAACGGCAATAGACACGGCAAAGACGCCTTTTGCGGTTGTTTGGCAAAAACCAACAACACCTTCCGATATTTATCAGGAGGCTTTGGGTGGAGGCGTTTCTGTTCAAAAAGGCATTGTTTATGCCAGCACATCTTTTGGTGAGTTGGTAGCTTTTGATGAAAAAGAAGGGCGTGAGTTATGGCGTTCTTCCGTTCACTCTCCGGTTCGAACGGCCCCTACGGTTAAGGATGGGCGTGTATTTGTGACAACCATTAGCAACGAAACTTTTGCCTTTGATGCCACAACGGGAACGCACCTTTGGAGCCATGCTGGAATTGCTGAGCAGTCGGCACTTTTAGGAGGAGGAAGCCCAGCGGTTTCTGAAAATGTTGTTATTGTGGCGTATTCATCGGGCGAGGTGTATGCGTTACAGGCTGAAAATGGTCATGTTCTTTGGTCGGATACTTTAACCTCCGCTGTTCGGGTTGATACAGTTTCGAGTATTCCCCACATTCGAGCCTGCCCTGTTGTAGAAGGAGGGCAGGTTTTTGTAATCAGCCACGGGGGGCGCATAGTTTCGATTGATCTGAAGACCGGTGTTCGTCAATGGCAACGCGAAATTGGAGGAACCCATGCCCCGGTTGTAGCAGGAGATTGGCTGTTCGTTTTAAGTGGACAAGGCGATGTCTTTTGTCTTCAGCGCCATACGGGGGCAATCCGCTGGGCCGCTGCTTTGCCGAAAATTGATTCTGAGGATTCCGATAAAAAAACTATTTTTTGGTCTGGTCCCGTGTTGATAGAGGATCAGCTGGTGTTCTCAGGATCCAATGGGCAAGTTCGATTTATTCATGTGAAAGACGGTCAAATGGCAAAAGTTTTGACATTTTCGGGACAAAGCTTTTTGCCCCCTATTGTGGTGAATCAAACACTTTACATATTAAATGACCAAGCTGAGCTGTATGCCTGGAAATAACACAGAGAACGATCTGACAACCGTTGCCATTGTTGGACGGCCCAATGTGGGTAAATCAACGTTGTTTAATCGGTTAGCGGGTCGGCGTTTGGCTTTGGTTCATGATCAACCTGGTGTCACCCGAGATCGGCGTGAAGCGGTTGTTGAGTTTTTAGGACTGAAGTTTCGCTTGGTGGATACCCCAGGTTTAATTGATGAAGATACAAAGACGTTGTCAGTAACGTTAGCCTCCGCCATGCGAGAGCAAAGTTTGATGGCCATTCAAAATGCTGGGGTTCTGTTGCTGGTTGTTGATGGCCAGGAGGGTTGTACGCCTTATGATTATGAGTTGGCCAACCTTTTACGACGCCATAAAAAACCGACTTTTGTTTTGGTCAATAAATCAGAAGGGAAAAATGGTCTTCAAGGATGGGCGGACGCTGCTACTCTAGGGCTGGGAGAACCCGTTCCCATTTCGGCAGAACACGGTTTAGGCATGGCTGATTTACAGCAGATTTTAGAGTCTTATGTTTCTGAAACTTCTGTTGAAGAATGGACAGAAGAAAAGCCTGATAAACCTCTACGTTTGGCAATTATGGGGCGCCCTAATGTCGGTAAATCGACTCTGGTGAACAGTTTCATCGGCGAGAATCGTCAATTGACAGCCGATATTCCTGGTGTAACGCGGGATGCTATTACCTTAAACTGGCATTACCAAGATCGTGCCATTGAGTTGGTGGATACAGCAGGGATTCGTCGTCAAAGTCGCGTGGACCAAAGTGTTGAGCGTCTTGCTGTTATGGATGCAGAAAGAACCTTGCGCTTTGCAGAGGTTGTGGTTTTGGTGATTGATGGTTCTGTTCCTTTGGATCAATTGATTGAAAAACAAGATTTAACATTGGCTTCTCAGATTATTGAGGAGGGACGTGGCTTGGTTCTGGCCATTAATAAATGGGATCGGGTTAAAAATAAAAATTCTTTGTTGGTCCATTTACAACATCAGCTGGATCGGCATTTTGCTCAGGCACGTGGGATCCCTTGTATTCCTATTTCAGCCTTGAATCAAAAAAATTTATCAACTTTGATGGACCAGGTTTTAAAAATAGAGCAAAGTTGGAATCGTCGTTTTAAGACCCCAGATTTAAACCGTTGGTTACGGGAAGCAACGGAAAGTCATTCACCGCCGGCCATTGCGGGGCGACGTATCCGCCTTAAATATATTCTACAAACAAAGTCTCGTCCTCCCACTTTCTTGGTGTTTTGTACAAAGGCGGATGAAGTACCTGAATCTTATCGGCGTTATTTGCTTAACAGCTTAAGGGACACTTTTGATATACCAGGTATTCCTTTGCGCATGAGTTTTCGGGCTAGTAAAAATCCCTACACTTCTTGAATAATTTTAGCTAAAGTATGAGTTAAAATTTCTTGAAGGAGGCACTCGCAGTTTATGGTTATCAAATGGAAGCCAATAAGCGTCGGAGTTATTTTTCTGATAACTGTGAAGGCAGTGAGTGCCCACGGTGAAAAAATAGCCGATTCAGTGCGTCAAGACCTTGGGCAAAGAATTTACCAAGCTTGGGTGGATAAAGGACTTTGCGACCTAAAGAATCCCCAAATCTTAGCCGCAAGAGAATTGGGGAACAAAGCTCACCTTATTGTTCCAGACAATCTTGAAAAAATGAATTTGTTACGGCAGAGTTATGAAAAGTTTAAACAAACTCCCGATTCAGAGCGTCTTTATGATCGTTGGGTAAAATATTCTGAACTGATGTTTTTGGCCCATAAGTTAATGCTCAACACTCAGGAAAATCCCCAAAGGTGGGATTATGAAAGAGAATTCCGAGTTTATGATCCAATTTACCAAGCGCTGACTGAAGAGTTAGAAGGGGAAAAAAACAACCTTGAGCTGATTGTTTTGAACGAATCGGGAATTAAACCTGAAAATTATAGAATTCCTCAACCCACGCCTTTGGAGCATTGGGATTAGAAAAGATTGATGAACGCCTGTAAGAGGGGGGAGAAGGTGCCTCTCTGTCGATGAGGTGTTTACAGAGAGTCACCAAAGATGGGGGAGAGAAATGCTGCCACCATTTTATAGAAGTTTAGCGATCGTTGGATTTTAGAGTTACCAATAAATGAATCAGTTTAAAGCCGTGCCTTCCTTAATTACATATACAGTATACCTATGTTTTTCCTTAAATAATACTTGACATTTTTCTCACTCAATATATCCCTATACTGAAACCAACGAGAAAACAGGATTTAATAAAGAGAGAATCTGTTGTTTCCTATGTCTTTCTTGGTCAGTGGGACCTCGAAAATAGGTTGGATTGAGAATAATATATGGGCCGTGTTGTAATTGAGGAGTCGATGATGATGTTAAACTTAAAAATATATGTAGGAAGATTACTTTCATGTCTGGCGTTTTTGTTGGCAATACTACACGGATCAGAAGTTTATGGTTCGAGCCCTGGATCTGGATCGAGTCCAGAAACAAAGATTGATTTATATAACCAGGAAAAATTTAATCTTTTCGTGGCTGTAAAGAGTCAAAAATTTTACTCGGATGTTAATGAAACAGAATGTATAAAGTTGCCAAATGACGGTGAAAATCGCGCTGTACCAAAAAAAAGTCAAACGGAACTTGAATTCACCCTTATCCCCCATGACATGGGATGGATGCGAATGTGGAACCTCCAACCAAAGAAAGGGGTCAGCCCTTCAACTGCCTTAAAGGACTTAACAATTAGGCATGAAAACCCTGTCGTTATAGGGTGTGAGACAGTTATCAGTATCGCAGTACTACATTGTATTTTAGAAGCTTTAACCCCAAAAATCTTTGATGCCTATTTTACTAAAGGCTTCAGCATTGGTCATGAGGTTCTAGGGGAATTTCTTTCTATATGTGAAGGGAAACCCATACCCAGGGAAAGAGGGGAAATAGGTTATATTAAGAATATAACCTCTTATTTCTATAGGCATCCTCACGGATCAGCCAACGGAGAAAATGTTATCTGTACTGGTAAGAATGCTCGAAAGGAACCTCAATATATAGGATTAGGGGCGTTATTTAAAAAAGGGCCTCAAACCTTAGAACAAATTTATGATGATTTTAAAACTGAATTCTTGAAAGAGCCTACTGCCAAAGAACTGAAAACGATTCAAGAAAAAAATTATAGTTGTCCAGATTACGAACAATTAAAAAATTGCAAAGACAAGCAGATATGGCAGGATTTTTTTCATAAGGCTCAGACTTCGGCGGGTGACAACGTAGCTGTTATTAATATAGAAAAAATAAAAGAGATTAGGAAGAAATTCAAAGATGCGTAAGTTCACAGAGAAGTGAGACATTTGAGGGGGGGGTGAGTGCTGTTTTTATGGAGCGCTGATTAAGAAGCACCGTAGCGAGCCCCCCCTTTTCAGATGAGGAAAAGACCTCTAGGTTAGGTTTTGAAAACACTAAAACTTGGAGGTCTTTTTCCTCAGATGCAAGGAAGATTCAAGAATATTTTAGTGAGATTCAGCGTTATTTTTTAGCCCACGCCCGTGGGCAAAGTTTTATAGCTCATTCATAATGAGGGACATGAAACACCTCTTATTCCCAGAAAATTCTTAAGTCCTATAAACCCCCGTCGTAAACAACTTATAAAGGTTTAGCTGTAAGATGAAGAGAAGAAGTTTGTAAGGGTTAATGTTTTCAACATTAACCCTTGGGTAAGGTTTTCAGGCTATATTGTGAGAAGGTACCGAGGTGATGAAGCTTCTTTGGAAGAAAGACCCTTTTTTGAAACACAAAAAAAGGGGAAGTTTTTTCCCACTGCTCCTGGGGGAAATTGGGTTTAGCCCCCCTCCCTTAACTGGGTGGGGGGTGGCGAAAAAAATAAATTAACTTTTTGTTAATTTTGGTTGATAAAAGATTGACAGATTAGCGATCCCCGCTCTGTGCTCGACCCTTATAAAGGGGCATCCGCATCTCGTTTCTTGATCGTCAGTTTCCTTGACCGGATGCAAGCAACGTAACAGTTGCGCTCTGGGGGCTCATGTGACAGGGATTCAACCTTGCAATCCAACAGAATAAGAGGGACTTTTTTGCTTAGATCAGTTTATGAAAATCAATTTTTTGAAAAGATTCATAAAAAAACATGTGGCGCGCAAAAGGGATTTTCTTTTTTAGAAAATCCCTTAAGTTTTTTTCAAGAGTGATAGACAGATTTTTGTCCGGCTTTGAAGGCTGAAAGAATAACGGGATCGCAAGCTTCAAGGTCGTATCGCTCGACGTCTTCTTCTGACCAATTTTGCAGCGCCAAGAGCTCATAGGCTTTTTGGATAATATCTTCAACTCCTTCGGGTATCCTTGGATTCAACCAGCATGAGGAGAATAAAGAAACCCATTTACTGTTGTTTTCTGTGGGGGTGAGGCTTCCAAGGTTAAGGCTGGTTGACTCTATATAATCTTGCGGTGTTTGCTGTTCATCATAAAGTGTGTACTGAGTCAAAGATTTAGGGGACGTTACTTGCTGAAAGTTCTTAGGGTTAAAAAGATCAAGGATGATGATCTTAGAGGGAGAATTGCCTTGAAACCCGTGATCTTTGGCGTTTTGAAAAGTTTCCTGGGCATTTGGTAAGCTTGAGAAGAAAGATCTCTCTATATTGTAAGTATTATCAAAAAACGTATGAATCTGAACCCATACGGTTCGAACTTCTTCTTCTGTGCACAGAACCTGAATTCCATGATTGGTATATTCAATAGCATTCACCGTTTGAAGGTTTTTTCCTAACCTTGTAAAGGTGCTGACAAAATCAAGGAAAACCTCTGGGAAGTCTGGATTTCCCAACATATGCTGAAGGGCCGAAGGGTATCGCGGGTCTGCAAATGTGGGTAACGGAATGCACGGAGAATATTGACTGCTACGTGTACGGTAATGGGGGTGGTGAGAAGAGGGCGTTTGAAAAGATTCATCTTCACTTGCGTTTAGGTAAGCACCGCTGCTGAACAGAAACGATGCTATGGCTAGGGTAGTCCATTTGATGGGAGACAACATGATCACCTTAAATTAGTTTAATTCGATAATATTAAAATTAAATTAATTTTTTACTAAAAATCAATAAATATCTGATTCTTAAAAAGTTTGCTTAAAAAATGAGAGGGTACTAGCCGAAATTGAGAGGATCGTTTATGGTGAAACCTCAAACCAATTTTGTAATTTGAAATTTATGACAGATTTAACTCGTTTGACTTTAACCGAAGCTCAAAAAGGTTTGCGGAACAAGGACTTTAGTTCGGTTGAATTGACTCAGTCTTTTTTAAAAAGGATGGAAGAAAATAAGGACTTGAATGTTTATATAACAGAGACACCTGAACAAGCCTTAGAACAGGCCAAGACGTCAGATCAACGTTTGGCCTCTGGAAAAGGGGGGGAATTAGAAGGTTTGCCCCTGGGTATTAAAGACTTGTTTTGTACAAAAAATATTCGAACAACAGCTGGATCTAAAATTCTTGAAAATTTTATTCCTCCTTATGAATCAACCGTAACAGAGAATTTACGAAAATCAGGGGCCGTATTCTTAGGAAAAACGAACATGGATGAATTTGCCATGGGATCGGCCAATATAACCAGCGCTTTTGGTCCTTCTATGAATCCATGGCGTTCCCAAAAGTATCCCGATAAAAAACTCGTCCCTGGTGGATCGTCAGGGGGGTCAGCGGCGGCCGTTGCTGCACGGTTGGCCTTGGCTGCTACGGCATCGGATACAGGGGGGTCAATTCGACAACCAGCCGCTTTTTGTGGTTTGGTCGGGGTGAAACCAACCTATGGGTTGTGTTCACGCTGGGGGATGGTGGCGTTTGCTTCCTCTTTGGATCAGGCGGGTCCTTTGACTCATACCGTTGAAGATGCAGCTTTAATGTTAAAGATTATGGCGGGGTATGATCCCAAAGATGCAACGTCTTTATCAACCGCAATTCCTGATTATAGGAAGAACATTTCTTTGAACATAAAAGGGATGCGGATTGGAATTGCACGTGAGTATACTGAAAACTTATCCTCTGTAAGCCAGGTTTTGCTCCAAAAGGGCATCGACTGGTTAACACAGGCGGGTGCTAGCATTCATCATGTCAGTCTCAAGACTACGCGCTATGCTTTGCCTACTTATTACATTCTGGCTCCCGCAGAGGCTTCCTCGAATCTGGCGCGTTATGATGGGGTTCGTTTTGGTCAACGGGTTGATGGCAAAACATTAGATGAGTTGTATGAGAATACGCGCCGTGCAGGGTTTGGAGACGAGGTTCGGCGTCGAATATTTATTGGGACTTATGTTTTGTCAGCCGGTTATTACGATGCCTATTACTTAAAGGCGCAAAAGGTTCGAAAGCTTATTACCGCCGATTTCGATCAGGCCTTTCAAGAAGTTGACTTTTTATTAACGCCAACCACACCCGGTGGGGCCTTTGGTATTGATGAACGACCCAGTGATCCAGTGACGATGTATTTGAATGATATTTTTACAGTAACGGTGAATTTAGCGGGATTACCGGCCATTTCGGTACCTGCAGGGTTCACAGAAGAAGGGTTGCCGTTGGGGTTACAATTGATTGGGCCGTCTTTATCGGAACAAAAACTTTTTAATGTGGCCAGTGTTCTTGAAAAAGCCGCTGCCTTTCGTTGCAATCAAAAAGTTCAAGCCTTAGGTGAAAAAAATGTTGGATGAAAATAAAAACTTGATTCAGGGGGAAAACGGTTTCTGGGAAGTTGTAATAGGGCTTGAGGTCCATGCCCAGATTTCTTCAAAATCCAAGCTCTTTAGCGGAAGCTCTACTGATTTTGGGGCAGACCCCAATACTCAGGTTAGTTTTTTAGATGCGGGTATGCCAGGAATGTTGCCAGTTATTAACGGTTTTTGTGTGGATCAGGCGATTGCAACAGGGTTGGGGTTGAACGGAACCATTAATTTGATGTCCGTTTTTGATCGTAAAAATTATTTTTATGCAGATTTGCCAACAGGGTATCAAATTTCTCAATTTCATCATCCCATTGTCACCGGAGGTTATTTGGACATCGAGACGGAGAGCGGTGGATCGAAACGTATCCACTTGACGCGTCTCCACTTGGAACAGGATGCTGGAAAAAGTATTCATGACCTTCATCCAAATTATTCTTATGTTGATTTAAATCGGGCAGGAATCGCTTTGATGGAGATTGTCTCTGAACCAGAATTACGTTCCGCTGCAGAAGCCATGGCCTATGTCAAAAAATTACGTTCTATTTTGCGTTATTTGGGGTCTTGTGATGGCAATATGGAGCAAGGCAGTTTGCGTGTTGATGCGAATATTTCATTACGTCGTCCGGGAGAACCCTTTGGAACACGTGCTGAAATTAAAAACGTAAACTCCGTACGTTTTTTGGGGCAAGCCCTGGACTATGAAATTCAACGGCAACGGGAGTTGTTGGAGCAGGGACAGAGTGTTGTGCAAGAAACACGTTTGTTTGATCCTTCAAAAGGAGAGACACGTTCGATGCGTACCAAGGAAAATGCCCACGATTATCGGTATTTCCCTGATCCTGACTTAAAACCCTTAATTTTAAACCCCGAACGGATTGAAAGAATTCGTTCTAAAATGCCAGAACTGCCGGATGCAAAAAAAGCCCGCTTTGAGAAAGATTATGGCCTGAATAATTATGATGCCAATATTTTGGTGGCTGAAAAAGAAACCGGAGACTATTACGAGAAAGTTGTGGGCGGTATTAAGAATACAGACACCAAACAAGCGGCGAAATTAATAGCAAACTGGCTTATTGGCGAGGTGTTTGGGGCTATGAATCGAGAGAATTTAACAATTGAACGGCTGCCTTTTTTGCCTGTGCATCTGGCAGAGTTGGTTGATTTAATTCTTGATCAAACAATTTCTGGTAAAATTGCAAAAGATGTTTTCTCACATATGTGGAAAACCTCCAAATCACCGGCACACCTTGTCAAAGATCTTGGGTTGCAACAAATTACAGATGAAGGTCTTGTTCAGAGTGTTATTGATAAAATTCTTTCTCAGCAGGGTGATAAAGTCGCTGAGTATCAATCAGGCAAAGTTCAACTGTTTGGTTTTTTTGTGGGGCTTGTCATGAAAGAATTGCAAGGAAAAGCAAATCCAGCTTTGGTGAATGAACTTTTAAAAAAGAGGCTGTGACAAAACAATCACAATAATTTTTTTTGCTAAACTTGTTAAAAAGTTGCCCCCTTGCTTGGCTTGAAGGTATAAGGCAATGATAGATCATGAATCTAAATGGATTAAGAAAAATGAAAAAAAATATTCTGCTGGGCAGTTTGCTTGCTTCGGTTTCGGTGTTTGGCCTTTCAAAAGCTCATGCTGAAGCCCAGCCTCCTACTTTAAAAATTAATGGTTATACGGTTGTTACAGCGGCTATAGCCAATCAACAACGAACAGATAATGGTATGGGAGGAACGGATCCTCACGTTTCGATTGGGGCTTCCGATCTTTATTTTACAATTACCGGTAAAGCAGCCAATGGCCTGGAATATAAATACCGTATTAATTTTGAGACAATTCCTGGTTCTGATATGTATATCAACCGCAATTATATCGAAATTAATGGTACTTTTGGAACTTTCCAAGCCGGTAACGTAAAAGGACCAGAGGATTCTATGCCAGAGAGCGGTCCTAACATGATTAATGGTGCCAATGGTATTGATGGAACCATGAAGAGTGTTTATAACTTCTCAGCAGGAGTCATCAGTGGTGTCAATTTTGCTGGTGAAACAAGCAAGGCGACCAAGGTTGTTTTCTACAGCCCTGAGGTGATGGGTTTCCAATTGGGTGTGGCTTATACACCTAATACTTCCCACATGGGATCTGACGATCGTAACAATTCGACTCCGGGTTCTGCGGCCGGTGTCGGAAATCCCAAGAGGGTTTATCTTGATAAAAATAAAAAGAACACTCCCTTTGGTACCCGAAATATCGTTGTTGGTTTAACTTATAAAAAGATTATCGAGAAGTGGTCTTATGAATTGGCCGTTGTGGGTGTGACTGAAAAAAGTCACCTGAGTATCACAGGTAATGGTTCACAGCAACAGTATCGCTTACACGATGCTAGGTCCTATCAATTGAGTGCAGTGGTTGGCTATGATCAATGGCGCGTGGCGGCAGGTTGGATTGATAACGGTAAATCTCGCATTCCTAAAGATCCGATTTCCGCAGCTTCCTTTTTGGGGGATACTTATTTAGGAAACGCTGGAACTGCCTGGAACGTCGGCGCGAGTTATACGGTGGGGGCTTATCAGTTTGCTTCAGCTTATCACCGTACGTCACGCAGAACGGATGCTGTCAATCACGCCAGCAGTGACATCCTTGTAAATACTGTTGACTTTACAGCTTTACAAGGATTGAAGGTCTTTACAGAGGTTGACTTTGTCAAAACGCGTACTAATGAAAAGGCCATGAAAGTTCAACAGGATTATTTTAATCAAGCCAACAATGGTTATAAAGCTATTGGTAACAACAGTGCTATGTTGTTTATGATCGGTAGTAAAGTTAGCTTTTAGTTTTTTGGTATGTTCTTAAGAAAAAAGGCGGAAAAGGCAATCTTTTCCGCCTTTTATTATTGCTGTTTGCAATATATGCGGTGTATAAAAAGGGGCAAATAGCCAAACTCATAGAGGATGCATTGTTCATAAAGAATAAAAAACAATATTTAGCGGTGCTCTTGGGCCTTGTTTTGTCGTCATGCAGCAATGTTCAGACAGAATCGAAAGCGCCTGTTGAAAAAGATGATAAGCGTAAGTTAGGATTTGGCTCTATTGCGGGTGAGGATTTTTTAACCTTCGGGGGTCCAAAAAAACAGGGTAGTTCGGCACCGAATGCAACCGTCAATAAATATCTTTGGAAAGCCAGTTTGCAAACTCTGGAATTCATGCCGCTTGCCTCTGTGGATGCTGTAGGTGGGGTGGTTGTAACAGATTGGTACACTTCGGCTCAGGCTCCTAAAGAAAAGCTAAAGGTTTCTGTTTATATTTATGGAAACGTTTTACGGACGGACGCTGTGAAAGTGGTTGTCTATAAACAGATCCAAAACGCTACAGGTGCTTGGGTTCAAGCTGCCACAGATGAAAAAATTGGCGTAGACCTTGAGAATATCATTCTTTCTAAAGCACGGCAGTTAAAAATTCAGGATTCAAAGTCTTAAATGGAATGGCTCTATCAAGAGCAGTTCATCGATTACCATATAGCTTTAAAGGCTATGCAGGAGCGAATAGCCCAAATAAAGTGCCGAGAAAAGCCTGAATTGGTTTGGTGTTTGCAACATCCATCTTTATTTACAGCAGGCACCAGTGCCCAAACAGAGGAACTTTTAAATGATTTTGGTTTGCCCGTCTATGCTACAGGGCGAGGAGGGCGCTTTACGTACCATGGACCGGGTCAATTGGTGGTTTATGTCATGATCGACCTTATTCAACGGAGACTTGATATAAAGGAATTTTTAAATACTCTGGAAGGTTGGGGAATAAGGGTTCTAGAAGCCATGGGTATAAAGTCAGAGCAAAGATCCGGCCGTACAGGATTATGGGTAGTAAATGAGCAAGAGCACGAAGAAAAAATAGTCGCCATGGGTGTTCGGGTGAGTCGTGGTATAACATGGCATGGCATGGCGATCAATGTGTCGCCCCAGATGGAATACTTTAAGGGGATTATTCCCTGTGGTCTTTCGGGATTTGGGGTTACATCCCTAGAGCAAAAAGGGGTCCGAATTGACATTAAACAAGTACAAAAAATTTTGAAAACTAATTGTCCTTTTTAGCAATACATAATTTAAAAGTTTTTTACCTTTTAAAACTATGGTTGTGGTTAGTATAAAATTCAAAAAAAATCAAGCCTAAAAATTTTACATTTAACAACTTAAAATTACATAAAGCGTATTGACCCTAGGCAAAAAGCCCGCTTACTATTGTTTTTAGAAATTCTTTTTTTTAGTTAGGAAAGGCAGACCCCGTGAATAAAAGTGATCTGATCGCAAGTGTTGCGAATTTGGCAAGTTTAAAGAAAACCGATGCTGAAAAAGCTATTGATGCTGTTTTTGAATCTATTACCCATGCGTTGAAAAAGAAGCAAGAAGTTCGTTTGATTGGTTTTGGTACTTTTGCTGTTGCAGAGCGTCCAGCGACTGAAGGCCGTAACCCTCGTACAGGAGCTAAGATTAACATCCCAGCAAAATGTCTTCCAAAATTTCGTCCTGGAAAACAATTAAAAGAGGCTGTTGAACTCTAGCTTATTATTTGGTATACAGGTTTCTGTTGTTCGTAAGAATAAAGAAACCTAAGGGCGATTAGCTCAGCGGTAGAGCGTCTCGTTTACACCGAGAGGGTCGGCGGTTCAATCCCGTCATCGCCCACCATTTTAGGTTCAAAAAATGACTTTTTTAAGAATTGCTGTTTTTATTTTCCTTATGGGAAGCTTGGGTTCGTGTGGCAAAAAAGCTTCTTTGGATCCCGTAGAGCCGGACCATTATCCTCGTACTTATCCTAAAGTTTAATCTTGGATTTTTTATCTTTAACAAATCTTACTTCGTTTTTTCAACCTCTTCAGGTGGCCAATAGGATTTCTACGCCTGTTTATATTTATAACGCTGATCTTATTGACCAAGCCTTAGAAATAATAAAATCAAATTTTGTTTCGCGTATCCCATTTCCTGTACGGATTCGCTATGCGGTCAAAGCCAACACCAATCAAGCTGTTTTGGCCCTGTTATCCCAAAGAGGAATCGGTGCAGAGGTCGTTTCAGGAGGAGAGTTATGGCGAGCTCTTAAGGCTGGTATCTCTTCTAATTCTATTGTTTTTTCCGGGGTGGGTAAACGTCCCGATGAAATTGAATTGGCCCTTGATCACAACATTGAACAAGTCAGCATAGAATCTGTTGAAGAACTGCAATTTTTGGCAAATTTATCAAGGCCTGCGAATCTTTGCATCCGTGTCAGTCCTGATATAGCGGCTGCTACTCATGATAAGATTACAACAGGGCGATGGCATGATAAATTTGGTATCCCTGTAAGTCAGATTCCTAGAGTTTTTAAGATTTTACAGGAAAGTCCTTTCCTCAATTTTTTAGGTTTCTCCCTTCATTTAGGTTCGCAAATTTCTGATATTCAAACCTTTCGTCGAGCTTTTAAGCTTTTAAATGA
>JAJZHT010000143.1 GCA_021804455.1 Pseudomonadota bacterium
ACGCGTTACATCGGTTGTTCCATCATAATATTGCCCTCCTGAATCCACCAAATAGATACTATTGGGGCCAAGATAAGCATTGGTTTCAGGAGTCGGCGTATAGTGGACGATTGCCCCATGAGGCCCCACCCCTGAAATTGTAGGAAAACTTTCCCCTTGAAAATAGGGTTGTGCCCGACGTTGTTGATGTAAATATTCACAAGCCCCTATTTCGGATACCCTTTGATCTTGACCCTGTTCTGAGAGCCAGGCCAAAAAATGAACCATCGCCACACCATCCCGCTGGTGAGCGGTTCTTGCTCCTTCTTGCTCGCAAGAATTTTTAAGAGCTCTTGCCAAAAGACAGGGGTCAGATCTTTCAAGGAGAGAGGCTTTAGCCTTGGATAACTCTATAAAAACCTTCTGGGGCACTTGCAAAGGGTCCATCATCACACACTGGCCAGCCGTTTGTTCTAAAAATTTTGAAAATTGTCCAAAATCGTACCAAAGAACTTCTTTACCGCAAGCTGTTTTGACTTCTTCGGTTACTTTGCGAAGGTCCGTAAATACTTTAACCGCGGCAGAATGGTCCAAAATGGCAAAAGCGCGACAATCGGGAGTATAAGGAACATCCTCTCCTCTTAAATTCAACAACCACGCAAGAGAACAAGGATCCGTGATAACAAGTTGGGTGCAATTCTGATCTTTAATGGTTTGAGCAATCTGCTTTATTTTCTCCTTGGAGCTTTTACCCGTCCATTTTAAAGGATGAACTTTAAAAGGTTTCTGAGATTCCTTAGGAGGATCGGTCCAAACCTGTTGCACTAAATTCCTGTCACAAGGTTGCAAAATCAAACCAGCTTCAGTTATTTTTCTTTCATAATTTTTAATTTGATGAGCCGTGTGTAACCAAGGATCATAAAGAATAATATCTTCCTTTTGACTATGGTGTTTAAGCCAATGAACGATATTTTTCACTGAATAAGGTTCAACGGAATATTCTTGTGTTTGTACCTGTTGCATAGCTTGTAAAGTATAGCGGCCATCTACAAACAGAGCCGCCACGGATGGCAAAACAATCAACAAACCCGCAGACCCGGTAAACCCGGTCAACCACCATAAATGTTGGTCCCTTTCACCAAGATTCTCTGATTGAAAACAATCAGCGTGGGGAATCAACAAACCTTGAGCCCCTTCCCGTTTTATCTCTTGCCGCAAATCTCTTAAATAAATTTCACGTGGTTGCAAAATAAGAATCCTTCAGATTAAGTCTAAACCATGAATCATTTAGGCCGTTTGGAAGTTTCTTAAAAGATCGGGCCCGTTAACTTTTTGTTAACCCAAGTTAATGAAAAGTTAATTTGTTTTTTTGCCACCCCCCGCCCAATTGCCTCCCTAAACGGGAGGGGGGCTAGACCCACCACCTTACAAAACGGTGGGCAAAACAAATTCTATCACCCTGTGTTCTTGCTTCCAAAAAGGGGTTTCATGACCTAGGTTATTGTTTAGCATACTCCTTAAATTCTTACCAAAACGTTAATTTAGAAAATATCTTTTAAGTTTCTCTCTTAATTTTAAAAAGCCATTTCTAAAAAAGAGGTGATTGACAAAAAATAAAAGGTCCTTATGATTATCGTTACAATAATCATAATGGAGATCCCCACCATGCCAAGACGTCGTAATACTGTTATTCATCTTAAAGATTATCGCCCCAGAACAAGCCACGCTTCCTGTTTTTCTAAGCCTAAAAATGAAGCTTCAAAAATTTGGGACAGCGCGCTGCTTTTAGGAATTTTGTCGATCGGAATTGTCAGTTTGATTCTTTTTACGGGACAATTTCAACATCTTGTCTTTCAATCTCACTTTATATATCCATAACATTTTCACCACAAAAAAAAATTGCTAAACTCAAGTCTAATCCTAAATTACGCACCGGAGAGAATCATGAAATTTCTAAAAAAAATTATCCCTTTCATGAGCTTAATCGCCATCCATCTTACTTGTGTTTTCCCTACCCAGGCTGAAGAAATTATTATTTGGCATGGACTGGGAGGAGAGCTGGAAAAACATTTTCAGACTTTGGTCAACGATTTCAATCATACCCTAAAGGAAGAAGGAAAAAATTATACCATTAAACCCGTCTATAAAGGAAAGTATGAGGAAGTTTTAGAAACCTATCTTAAAACACCTGCAGACCAGCGTCCTGATATCGCCCAAATTTACGAAATGGGCACACGTGTCATGCTAGAAGCCAAAGATCCCAGTGGAAATCTTACTTATATCCCTTTGCACAAAGTTATGGAGCAAACGGAAACACCCTTTGATGATAATAAAATCATACCCCAACTTCGGGAATTTTATCGTGCCGGGAATCCCCAACTGGATTGCCTTCCTTTCAACGCATCCACCGTTGTTCTTTACTACAATAAAACAGCTTTGGATAAGGCAAAGCTGTCCCCTATCCAAACTTTTGAAGAATTTACAAAACAAATGGAAACCTTGAAAGGTCAAAATTTGCCTGTGGGCTTAGGCTCTGGGTGGCTTTCTGGTCATCACATTGACCAACTTGGATCACGACAAAACAAAAGAATTGCAACCTATGGCAATGGTGTAGAAAGCCCGGATGCTCGACTGGACCTTGACCCTTTTTTCCATGATCATTTAACAGCTTTAAGAGATTGGCACAAGAAAGGATGGTTTTCTTTAGAACAAGGTCCTGATGTCGAAAAATCTTTTGCAGAACAAAAAATTGTCTACTTAAGCCAAGGAGGTAATCGCCACTCGGATCTTCAAAAAGGTGTCAACAAAAAATTTGAAATGGGAGTCGCATCCTTTCCTTATTGGCAGGGTGTGGGTCCCGCTTATAATACCATCGCAGGGGGAGCCGCTTTATGGGTTTCAAACAAATCTCAAACTCCTGGTCGCATGACAATCATTGCTGCTTTCCTAGAGTTTCTTGTAGAACCAGAAACTCAGGCCAAATGGCAGGAACTGACCGGTTATATTCCGGTTTCTGTCGGAGCCCACGATATTAATGTCAAGAATGGATATTTTGATTCACAAGAATTGGGAATCCAAGCCGCCAAAGTCGCCTACGAAAGCTTTACAACCGGAACTCCTGGTGAATTCACACGCGGTATTTTGTTATCAAACTTTCCTGAAATTCGTAAGATTGAAATCGAACAAATGTCCGAAGCTATCAAGGGAACGATCACACCGAAAGAGGCGGCTGATCAAATTGCTGAGAAAGGGAATCTGCTTTTGAAAAAAGACAAAACTGCATAAAGTCATCCAAAACCAGATCCTAGGATTCTTATTCTCCCCGCGTGCGCCGAGCACGAGGGTGCCGATCGGCGACTCGAGTGAGAAGGCGTGGGTGGGTGTGATCATGACGTCTTCTTTCAGGTCGGTGG
>JAJZHT010000015.1 GCA_021804455.1 Pseudomonadota bacterium
TATTCCTTCGCCAACGTTAACAGGTAGATAAGATAAAATTGTTTCGGATTCAATGCGTTGATTTCCTTTTATGGAAATATGGTGCAGGGTGGAATCGGCATAAAGAACAGAAGATGAAAATAGAAAGAAACAAAAAATAATTTTTTTAAGCATTGTTAAAACCAACTCTTAAAGATGTGAAAAACTTTATAGCGTAACAAATCGTTCCAAGTCGCAAACAGCATGACGCTGCCCACAATTAAAAAACCAAGCAAAAATATATATTCCTGGGCTTTAGCTGACAAGGGTTTCCCTCTTATCATTTCGATAGCGCATAACAGGATGTGTCCCCCGTCCAACACAGGAATCGGTAATAAGTTGATGAGGGCAAGATTAATCGAGAGTAGGGCCATTAACCAAATGACAGAAGTTAAACCACTTTTGGTGCTTTGAGCTGCCATCTCACCAATTGACAAAATTCCCCCCAGTTCATGGGAACTGTGCTTTCCCGTGATGAGTCCATAGAGGCTTTGGAATGTTTCTAGGGTTAAATCCCAACTGATACAAATACCATGAACGATGGCCATAAAAGGATTATGAGAGATATAAATAGGGGCAGGCGGCATAATTCCCAAACGTTTAATAGGCTTTTTTTCTTGCGTGGTGGGATCCATTTGATACAGAGATATTTTTTTATGCAAGATCTCGCCGTTTCTTTCAATCTCCAGCTCTATATCCTTTCCTACCGATTCTTGAATGATTCGGCGCAAGGTATAAAAATCTTTGACACTTTTTTGGTTGACTTTATGAATCGTATCTCCCTCGACAATGCCGGATTGATCCGCCAGCATACCGGGTTCAACTTTAGCGATAACAGGGGCTAGGTGTGGCATTCCCTTGACCATAATGGTCAGGGACAAAGCAACAATTGTAAAAAGAATGTTGGCTGCAGGGCCTGCAAAAGCCACAGCCATTCTTTGTAAGGGCGTTTTATTGTGTAGAGTATGAGATTTTTCCTGTTCGTCCAGTTGTAAACTCTCATCAGCCCGACCACTGCTGGGGTCGGCATCACCCAACATTTTAACATATCCACCCAAGGGAATCAGACTAAAACGCCACCGTGTTTGATGGCGATCTGTCCAACCTAATAATTCAGGGCCAAAACCGATGGAAAAGGTCGTTACTTTGACGCCATTGCGTCGTGCAATCAAGAAATGCCCAAGCTCATGAACAAAGACTAAAATGGTTAAAATAACCAGAAACGGCAATAAGTTTACGAGAATCCAAGACACAAAAAATTCCATTCAAACACAGATTTTGATTACGCTAGCATTTTCTGACAACAAAAACTAGATTTGGCTTGTTAATCCCTAAAAAAACTTACAACTTCTTTGCTGTTAACGTTTTGGGAAGGATTTTGGGGGTATGATCAAGAATAACCTAGGTGATAGAGAACCCCTTTTTGAAATCAGAACAAAGGGCGATAAGAAAAATTTTGCCCACCGTTTTTGTAAGAAGGTGGGTATAGCCCCCCTCCCGTTTAGGGAGGCAGTGGGCGGGGGGTGGCAAAAAATGAAATTAACCTTTTGTTAATTTGGGTTAACAAAAGGTTAAAACGGCTCGCTTCCTAAAAAATCACCAATCATTCCCGTTCTACCATTCATAATTATAACCATTTTGTTTCCTTTTGCTTATTTTATTTACGAAAATCCAGGGTCAACAGATCTAAAAAATCTTGACAATGAAAACTCTAGCTCTCAGAGAGTTTCTAAAAGGAACTTACTCAAAACCCCGCAGAAAACCTCCTTTTAAAAATTAGATGCGTTTACCTTAATGAAAATTCTTTTAAAAGATTTTGGGCAAAAGCTTTGATTTTTGAAAAGACTTTCTTTTCTCATCTTCCTTAACTTATAGTAAGCCAAGAGTTTAGAGAATATCTAGAATTATGGGTATTGCGCTTATTGCAGGAAAGGGGGATTTGCCGCGTCAAATCATCCAGGCATTCCAAGAACAACCCTTATATATTGTTGGTTTTAGGGGGCAAACACCTGTTGATCTTGCTCCTTCTTTAAAACTTTTTCCGATGGGGCATATAGGGGCTGTTTTAGAGTATCTTCATGACAACCATGTTAAAAAAATTGTTTTAGCAGGGGCTTTGCGTCGACCCAGTTGGTCAGAACTTAGCCTGGATAAAACAGGGGCTCAATGGTTAAAAAAATTGGGCTGGAAGGCTTTGAAAGGTGATAATGACATTCTATCGGGTATTTTAAATCTTTTGGAAGGGGAAGGTTTCGAAATTTTAAAACCCAGTGATATTTTAAAAACTCTTATGGCTTCAGGAGGTTGCCGAACCCTTCTTCATCCTACAAAACAGGATCAACAAGACATTCAAAGAGGTGTTGCTGTTTTACAAGCTCTTTCGTCTCATGATGTCGGTCAGGCGATTGTCGTACAACAAGGGATGGTTTTGGGAATTGAAGCCGCTGAAGGGACAGCTTCTTTAATTAAGAGGTGTGGTGATTTAAAACGACACGGTGGGGGAGGAGTTTTGGTTAAAATAGCCAAGACCCACCAAGATCAGCGGGTGGATTTGCCAACAATAGGGCTGGAAACGCTTTATCAGCTTAAAGAAGCAGGTTTTTTAGGCGTTGCAGTCAGTACCAGAACCACACAAATTCTTCAACAAGACGTTGTCATAGAAAAAGCTAACCAGCTGGGTTTATTCATAATAGGGATTTAACACGTCTGTATGAAACAACGAGTGATTTACATTATAGCAGGAGAAGCCTCAGGCGATTTTCTGGGGGCTCAGCTGATCCAATCTCTTCATCAGCAAGCACCCGAGGCTATCTTGCGAGGAATTGGGGGGAACTTGATGACCCAACAAGGATTCAACAGTTTATTCCCGATGCACGAATTATCGTTAATGGGGCTGGTTGAAATTTTACCCCATATTCCCCGTTTGTATCGTCGTATTCAAGAAACGGTTAAAGATATCATCAATCAGAAACCCGATGTTTTGGTCACCCTTGATTCACCAGGGTTTTGTCATCGGGTAGCCAAAGCGGCTAAGAAAAAACTTCCTAATCTTAAAGTTGTTCATTATGTTGCCCCCTCTGTTTGGGCGTGGAGACCCGGTCGGGCCAAAAAGATAGCCCAATGGGTTGACCACCTTTTAACGTTGTTCCCCTTTGAACCTTCCTATTTTACGGTTCATGGCTTGGCAACAACATTTGTGGGACATCCTCTTTTAGAACAATCGATCTATCCCGATGCAACGTTTCGTGGGCGGTATGGTATTGCTGACAGCGCTTTGGTATTGGTTTTGTTACCTGGAAGCCGTTTGGGAGAATTAAAAAGATTGTTGCTACCCTTTTGCCAAACAGCGGTTGCCTTATCAAGGGATTACCCTGATTTTCACGTTATTGTTCCAACTTTGCCCTTCTTAGAACAACAGGTGAAACAGGCCTTAGATGCCACGGGATTACGCTATACACTGGTGACATCGCCTGTCGACAAATACGCAGCCTTTGCCGCGTCGGATCTGGCTTTGGCGGCCAGTGGCACAGTTTGCTTAGAACTAGCTTTAATGAATGTGCCTATGGTGATTGGCTATAAAGTTTCCTTTGTGACCTATGCACTATTAAAGCGGCTTGTTAGAACCAAGGTGATTTGCCTCATCAATATTTTGTTAAACAACAGGATCATTTCTGAACACATTCAGCACGATTGTACAGTCAAGGCCCTTAAAACATCTTTAGTGCAACTTTTGCAAGGACAGGGGGAGGTTCAAAAATGCTTTATGCAAAAAGCTATTCAACTTTTAAAAAACCCTCAAGGCCAAAATCCCAGCCAAAAAGCAGCAGAGGTTATTTTGGCGGTGGCCGATGCAAAGACTGCCGATAGGAACGAGCTTTAGCAAAAGTTTTAATAAAAGTATTTTTGGATTTTCCAGAAAAAGGGACAACCCGAAAGAGGGGAGGGGAATTTTCTTCATAATCCTCAAATCTAACAAGTTTTTGTTTAGAATCGTGGGGGAGAGAAGCTGCCAAAGATTGTTGAATTTGGTTTACTTTTTGTAAGTATTTTTGATAATGGAAAGGGGTTTTGGAATGATAATAGGCCACAGCCTTACTCCAGGATTGATGGTGTTGATACAATTGTTTCAAATAACGTGCAGCATAGTCGATGTTAAATTCGGGATCCAAAGCCGCTGAAAGGTTAGGAAAAGCTTTGGGATGATGTTTAAGGTTAATTTGCATGCAACCGACATCAATATTGTGGATGCCTTTTTGATAGAAAGATTCAGCCAAACGAAGGGCTGTTTTTTTGTCAGGGCAATAAAAACCTCGCCCTTCAGCATGGATCGTCCATGGCCACGCCACTGTGTTGCTTTGGGTTTTGTATCCTGATTCGGTATAGGCAATGGATCGCAGCAGGTTGCAAGGAAGATCATAAGCCTTTTCGTAAGATGCAAAGAGATGATCCTCAACAGCCCAGGAAGATTCAAATAGGAAAGCGAAGAAAAGAATCCCCCGTAAGAAAAATTGTATCATCAAAAAAAACCTCTTTTTTAAAGGATAATCTTAAAGTTTTTATTTTTTATTAATAAAAAGAGTGCCATCTTAAAAAAGAGATCCAAAAAAACCTAAGGTCCCATCGATGTTTTTTATGAGGAAAGTAGCCTCATTTTTAATTAGAACTGTTGTTAAAGTTACTCTTGGCTTCATTTTGTGCTTTTCAGAAGGAACGGCCCGTTTAACAGGGGATGAAGTACGCCAGATTGAATCAGAGTATCGGGCCTTTAAAGGATATGTGATCTCTGGATTGGTTCAGCAGCCCTGTAAAGCGGTTCAATTTATTTATTCTTTACAAGAACAATTACGAACCACCAAGGACAAACGTCTTCCGGAGAAAATTAGAGCTATCATCAGTGATGGAAGTGGTGTAGGAGGAATTCATGCAAAAAGAGCTCCTACTGCCGATGAACAAAAAATCATCATCCAAGCCCTTTGTCGATCCTATGACCATGGGGCTGTTTCTGAGGAGAGTTTGACAAACAGCGTAGATTCTAAGATGTTGGCACATCAACAAACTGTAAGAGACATCCTTCAAACATATCAAACTTATAAAACGCGTTTGGTAAATTCAGATTTTCTTAAAGATCCACAAAGTTATGAAAATTTTTTGAAAACCTTCCCTCATTATCAGGAGCGTTTGAGTGGACTGAAACAGGCTGTTTCGATGGAAACACCTTGTTCTCATCCAACCTATCAAGATATTCAAAATTCGTTAAAATGGTTAAGCCAAGAGGATCAAAGAGAGGTTATCAAACAAGCTTACGCCTGGGGAGATCCTATCGTTTTTGAAAAAGCCAATCGTATCGTTCCTTCCCGCGATTATGTTATTAGTCTTTTGTGGATTTATGATCAAAAACAAAATTTTAACCGTGATGATCATTTGATGGGAAAGGATGACTCTTTATTGGAAAAACATGTGGTTGGGCCTATTGTTGATTGGCGAACCAAGCAACCGGAGGCTTTTTTAGAGTTTTGGTGTGATTTTGAAACTTTGGGAAATGACCACCATACAGTTATTCAAAATACACAGAAAAAGCTTTTGGAGAAAGGACTTCGTTCTCTTGAGCGTATTGAATTTAAAAACATCCGTGAAATTCAAAAAGTTAAAGAAAACTCTTTTATTTTTGTTCCTAAACCCTATCCTCCAACAGATTCACCAAAATTTCACATCCAGACTTATCCCCTTTATTTTAAAATTGATTTAGCAAAAGCCCTGATTGCGGATTTTCATATGGGGCAAAAAAAACCTTATGTCATTGTTACAGACTCGGATGTTGCTGCCGTCACCCATGAACAGTTATTTGATGCTATTACCTTGGATGAATTAGACAACCTAGGATATGTTTTTGGTTCGGCAGGGGACGCAGAAGAGGAAAACAGCTTTGTTATGTATAAAGATATTCTTGTTAACATGCACTATGAAAAGGTTCTTAAACCCTGTTTAGACAGAAAGGCTCTAGAAAACCTTAATTCCAAAAAAGATGACATCAACACCCTGAAGATTTTGGAACAGCTTGTTTTTTCTCAATATACACCCTTTAAAGAAGCTGTGAGAAAACAGTACCGGCAGAATAAAGGACAGCGTTTTCCCTTTAAAAGAGAGGAAACAACAGGGAAACCCATGATTTTTCCAAAAAGCCAATATGGCGTTCTAGGGGGGTATTCTAAGGAAGAAATGGGGTGTCTTAAAAAATGTCTTCTTTAAAGGCTTTTATAAAGACGCAAGAGATTGTGTAATTTGTAAAACACCTTTCAGACGGGCAGCCTCTGAGGGCCAATCTTGCATAAAGGCTAGTTTTTGGTCAGGGCGGATTTTGGGACAAAAAGTTTTGTAAATCGTTGGTGATTGCAAATACTGCATAAGTTTGTCGTGATGAGGAAACCCATTTTGATAGAAGGTTATAACCATTCCTTTCGGTCCAGCATCGATCTTTTCAATATGGGCTCGCCGGCAGAGATCTTTCAATTCAATAAGAATTAAAAGGTTTTTAACTTCCACGGGTAAGGGGCCAAATCGATCCACCAATTCTGCTGCCAATTCATCAAGGGTTGAACGATCTCGAAGGGCAGCCAAACGACGGTAAAGATTTAATCGTAATCCTAAATCAGCCACATAGGTTTCAGGAATTAGAATGGCGATTCCTAAATTAATTTGGGGTGTCCATTCTTCAACGTGGATGCCTTCTTGCTGATTGGCCTGTTCCGCGCGGGCCATGATGATGGCTTCTTGTAATAAGTGTTGATACAATTCAACACCAACTTCTTTAATGTGGCCGGATTGTTCTTCGCCGACTATATTACCAGCCCCCCGAATATCCATGTCATGGCTGGCAAGGCGGAATCCCGCCCCCAATGTGTCCAGGCTTTGCATAACTTGCAGCCTTTTTTGCGCTGTTTCAGAAAGGGGCTGTTTTTCAGGTAAGGTTAGATAAGCATACCCTTGAACTTTCGAGCGTCCAACCCGTCCCCGCAATTGATAAAGTTGAGCCAAGCCAAACAAATCAGCACGGTGAACAATTAATGTGTTGGCAGTCGGGATATCAATTCCTGATTCAATAATGTTGGTGGATAATAAAATGTGATAAGCCCCGTCATAGAAAGCTGTCATGACTTCTTCCAGTTGGGTGGCAGGCATTTGACCATGAGCCACGGCAACTTTAAGTTCGGGCACGAGAGTTTTTAGTTTATTTTCCAAAAAGCTTAGATCTTCAAGGCGCGGGGAAACATAAAAGATCTGACCCCCCCGATGATATTCCCGTAAAAGTGCTTCTTGAATGGTAACAGCGTCAAAGGGCATGACAAAGGTTCGAACCGCCAACCGGTCTATGGGAGGTGTTGTTATGACACTTAATTCTCGAACCCCTGTTAAGGCTAATTGTAGGGTTCTGGGAATGGGGGTCGCCGTCAGGGTTAAAACATGGACATCTTTTTTCAAAGCTTTTAGTTTTTCTTTTTGCTTGACGCCAAAATGTTGTTCTTCATCAACAATTAAAAGTCCTAAGTCATGGAATTGTATGGTGTTTGCCAGCAAAGCTTGAGTTGAGATGATAATATCAACTTTTCCCTCTGTAAGTTGTGCACGTATAGAATTGGCTTGTTGGGGGCTAACCAGACGTGATAATTGTTCAACACGATACGGAAAACCCTGAAAACGCTGTTGGAAGGTTTGATAATGTTGTCGACACAGTAAGGTTGTTGGTACAATAATGGCAACTTGTTTCCCGTTAGCCACAGCCGTATAGGCGGCTCTTAGAGCGACCTCGGTCTTGCCAAATCCAACATCCCCACAAACCAAACGATCCATAGGTTTTCCAGATGCTAAGTCAGCAAGGGTTTCCTCAATAACCCGAAACTGATCTTCCGTTTCCTGATAGGGAAAACGGGCACAGAAAGCTTCAAATTCGCTGGATATTTTTTCCAACACAACGCCCTTGTGCAAAGATCGCTCTGCGGCTAGACGAATAAGGTAGTCGGCGATGACACGCAATCGTTTTTTTACTTTAGCTTTGCGTAATTGCCAAGCTGAGGTTCCAAGTCTATCTAGGGAAGCAAGACTGCTGTCATCGCCATAGCGACTGATAAGATCGAGATTTTCAACCGGTAGAAAAAGCTTATCACCACCCTCATACAACAGACATAAACAATCATGAGCCTTATGGTTAATGGTCAACGCTTCCAAGCCTAGATAACGACCGACGCCATGATCTTGGTGGACGACTAAATCCCCCACTGACAATTGCGAAGAATCCTGAAAAACAGCATTCTTCTTGTGTTTCATGGCTGTTTTACGAATAATTCGGTCACCTAACATATCTTGTTCTGTTAGGACCACTTGGTGAGGGGTTATGAACCCTTGTTCTAAAGAAGTTGTCACACTATAAACAATGTTGGAGTCGTTTTGATGATGGGGCCAATGTTGTACCGATAAAATCCTCTCTATCCCTTGATCACGAAGTAACGTTTCAAGCCGTTGACGTGACCCATCTGTATGGGCTGAGATAACTGTTTTCTGCCCTCTTTTTTGTGCTTGACTAAGGTATTGGCAAATTTGACTTAAAAACTGTTCAGGTTGATGTATCCGTGAGGCAGAAAAATCGGGTAGAAGACGCCCTCCACAATCATGATTGTTTTCGGTAACATACGGACTTAGGATAAAAGTCGGGTAAGAATTATGAAAATGTTGCCATTCTTCGTCTGTCCAATAAAGGGATTCAGGTTCTAAAGGACGATAAGTTGTCTCGAGACCAATCGGATGAAGACGAATTTTATAAGCATCTATGATTTCTTGTTGACGATTGAAAAAAGCCTGGTCTGTTTGTTCCTCCTTGATGACCATAACCTTTCCAAGATAATCCTGAAGGGTTTCACATTTTTGATAAAATAAGGGCAACCAATGCTCCATCCCTGCATAATATCGGTGATGGGAGACAGATTCATAAAGAGGATCTTTCATAACCCCTTCTTTTGTCGCTCCAAACAAACTTCGATATCGTTGGCGAAATTCTTGAATCGTTTGGTTGTTTAAAAGGACCTCATGAACAGGATTCAGTTCAAATTCTTCCGCTACATTCAGGGTTTTTTGGGTTAAGACGTCAAAGGAACGTAAAGTATCCAAGACGTCATCAAAAAAATCCAGGCGTAAAGGGTTTTCTGTGGTTGTGGGAAAAATATCAAGGATGCTTCCGCGCACAGCATAATCGCCTGGCTCATAAACGGTTTCACAGCGACGAAATCCTTTTTGGGCTAAATCCTTTAAAAAGGTTTCGCGATGGATAGATTGACCGACTTTTAACGATAAAGATTCGCCTAACAAAGATAAGCGCGGTGGTAAGCGTTGAGTTAGCCCAGCAACAGAAGTGATGAAACAAAAGCGCCCACAGGATTGTAAAAGGGTTATCAAGGTTTGTAAACGTTGGGTTGTCACCTCTAAACTGGGGGAAACGCGATCGTATGGGAGACAATCCCATCCTGGGAAAATCAAAGTTTGAATTTCAGGGTCTAGGCGCGATAATTGTTGTTGCAACGTGATAACGCGCTCTTCACTGGTTGTTACCACCAATAAAGAATCTGTATGTTCTTGCCATATCTTTTGCAGAATAAAAGGTTGGTACCCCTGAGGAACTCCCCCGTAATGAACAGTCCGGATCATGGTTTTTCCTAGGACAAATTATTTCCAATTTTTAAATATTTTTGACGACGATGTTCAACAAGCTTATGATACTCTTTTTTCAAAAGAGCTTTTAGGGCTTGGTCCAAAGCTTCTTTGACATGGTTTATAACCTGTTTGGGATAGCGATGAGCCGCACCTATAGGCTCTGAGATGATTTTGTCAATAACGCCGAATTGTAATAAATCCTGGGCTGTTAAACGTTGGGCTTCGGCGGCATCAGAAGCTTTTGTAGCACTACGCCACAGAATGGACGCACAACCCTCTGGTGAAATAACGGAATAGACAGCATGTTCCAACATAAGGACTGTGTTGGCTGCCGCAATGGCAATGGCTCCTCCCGAACCTCCTTCGCCAATGATTACACTGACTAGGGGGACTTTGACTTTAAGACATGTTTCAATACACCGAGCAATGGCTTCCGCTTGTCCTCGTTCCTCAGCATCAATGCCGGGATAGGCCCCTGCTGTATCGACGAAAGTTACAATAGGAATTCCAAAACGATCCGCTAACTCCATAAGGCGTATAGCCTTGCGGTATCCTTCGGGTTTAGCCATGCCAAAATTATGCTTTAGGCGTGATTCAGTATCGGAACCCTTTTGTTGACCAATAACCATAACGACGTTTCCCATAAAGAAACCTAAACCTCCCACGATGGCGTTGTCGTTGGCAAAGGCACGATCACCGGCTAAAGGCGTAAAATCTTCGATCAAATCCTCTAGATAATCAAAAAACTTAGGTCGGTCAGGATGCCGGGCGACTTGAACTTTTTGCCAAGGTGTTAAATTTTTATAGGTTTGCTGCAAAAGGCGATCTGCGGAAGTCTGCAAGCTGGAAACCTCTTTTGCAATATTCAAGTCATCAGTATTGGCCAGATGCCTTAATTCTTCAATTTTACTTTCCAACTCGGCAATTGGACGTTCAAAATCTAGAAATTTTGTCATAATCAGGCATACAATCCTAAAGGTTTCATGTTACCCTTCGTTTCTAAGATGTTCAGAAGAACAAAGCAAGTATTGTTTGAAAGGGGATACTCTTTTGATAGATATATGTTGGTGTATTTTGTCATAATGGTTACCAAAGAGGTTCTTAGGAAGCGGGTGTCACGGATTCCAACCTTTCATCAGACGCAGAAGGAATATGTCCGGTCTCCTTTTCGAGCCGTTGAAAATAGGCAATGCTTCTTAAAAATACGAGGCAGATCGGAATCGTAATAAAAAGAAGGCCCCAGTGATGAAACCATTTTGTTAAGTAAACGATTCCAAAAGACGTAATGATGTAAGTAAGAGCGCGTGAAGAGGCGTAAATTAAACTGCTGGCTGTAAAACGCCTGTAAACGGGAAGCCTTTTGATGAAAATATATTGGGCAGGAAAATCATTCAGGCTGAGAGTTAAGATTAAAGCCTGTAAAATAAATATACATAAGGGACTGCTGCTAAGGGATAACCAAGCCGGGACCAAAGCCATAAGAGCAAGGTAAAAATACCCTTTAATCTTCAAAATTTTTAAAGGGTTAATATAATAACTCATAAGGGCTAAAATGATACCTTGCACGATAGGCACAAATGTTAGGCTGAAATTATGAAGGATGATATCCTCTGATGAGTAGCCAAAGACTTCTTTAAGGATGGGGTTAAAATAAAAATAAGCCAGATAAAAGGAAAGAGGCCAGCCGCAATTGATGAAAAAGTAACTTAATAACGTTTGGATAGGAATTTTATCTTTAGCCATTTTTTGGCTGGTTTGTAAGATGGCTTTGGCTTGTTGGGGGTGTTTCTTGTAATAAGTATCGAGATCAATCTTAATCTTTCTTTTCATGTCGACAAATTCGGGAGTTTCACGCAAACGTGTTCGTGCAACCGATCCGACCAAAGCAACACAAGCACCAACCCAAAAAGCAATACGCCAATTAAAACCATGTTGGGTTGTTAAGGCTGCTACACCCAAGGCGGCAGTTCCCCCAAAGGCTGAAGCCAGACTGACAAAAGAAACAGTTACGTAGCCGGTTGGAGGTGTGGTGATTTCTGTAACATAAATTTGGGCCCCTATGATTTCGCCCATAGAGGATAATCCCTGAATAATACGACAAATAGTTACAATCCAGGCCGCTGCAATTCCTATTTGAGCATACGTGGGTAAGTTGGCCATAATAATGCAGGAAACCGCCATCATCATAGTTGTGATAATGACGGTTGTTTTCCTTCCAATTTGGTCGCCAATATAACCAAAAACTAAGGCTCCAAAAGGCCTTAAGACGTAGGTAGAGCAAAAGGCAAAAGCTGCGATTAAAGAAGCTGTATGGGGATCGGTTTTGGGAAAAAAGAGCTCGTTCAAAAGAACGGCCATATGCACATACAACATAAGATCAAAATATTCAAGGAATGTACCAATTTGTAGAAGACCCACGGCTTCACGTTGGTCTCTACTGAGAGATGAAATAAAATTCATAAAAGATCCTTAAAATAAATCCATTTTTTTGTTGTTGAATTTAATCACCGTATCCTTTGTAAATTAAAACCCTTCTTTTAGGGAAGGCGAACATCGCTTTATTTTCTTCTTTCTTTTTTCAAAAATGATTTTTGACTTGTTCATCGGCCTGTTGAGTGATTTTGTCCAATTCTATTTTTAGTAAAATTCTTGCTTTTTCTGTGGTTTCGGAATCGGTAGGATAGGGAACGGGCGTGCCAACTATAAAAGCTCCTTGAGTAAAGGGCAGGGGAAAGTGAAAACGATCCCAAGTTTTAAGAATTCTTCGACGGCGCGTGGCGTAGCTTACCGGGATTAAGTCAGCTTGTAACCACTTTGATAAAGTAACGGTTCCAGGGGATACAGTGGTCGTAGGCCCACGAGGGCCATCAGGGGTAATGCCGATAATCCCACCCGTGCTGGAAAAATGTATCAAATGACGTACAGCTTTGGCTCCCCCGCGGGTTGTTGAACCCTTGGTGTGTTGAATATGAAAATGTTTTAAAACTTTGGCTATGAGAGCGCCATCGCCGTGTTCTGATAGCAACATAGTGAAGGGTTTGGACCATTGCCACGCCAGAGGCAACATCATTAAACGACCGTGCCAAAAACATATGATAAAAGGCTTTTGTTGTTCAATGTATTGGCAAAGGATCGATCGGTTACTATAGCTCCATCGACTGGTTCGATAGACCGATTGAATATAAAAATACCCTATCCAACCTAAGAGGGATTGTACTCCATCCGATCGTAAAACTTTTTTGAAAAACTCTTTTACCATTCAATATTACCTACCAGTTTCTTTTGGCTGTGTATAGCTGGAATGCTGTGAAGGGACGTCAGGGTCTTGTTTTCTGATCTTGGGCGCCTGTTGGCTTTATGTAAACTTGGCTCTGGGAAGTTGTGTTCTGTGTTCTTCCTTTTATGGTGATTCAGATCTCAAAAGATTTGTTGTCTATCGCACCTGGACCTTTTGCGAAATTCTTGCTAAAAAAGGAGAAATATTTGTGAATTGAAGGAGAAGTCATATAGCCCGTTTGCAAACCGATTGGCAAAATAACCGTGAAGCCCCCAAACAAGATGGGCCACGTGTTAACCAAGAAATTACGGCTCAACGTGTTCGTCTTGTTGATGCGAATGGAGAGATGGTCGGAGTGGTTACTCGCCAAGAAGCTCTGCAAAGAGCTGTTGAGGCAGGTCTAGATTTGGTAGAGGTTTCTCCCAACGCGGATCCACCCGTTTGTAAAATTCTCGATTATGGCAAGTTCAAATATGAACAACAAAAAAAGAAAGCCGAAGCAAAAAAGAAACAAAAAGTTATCGAAATTAAAGAAGTTCAGATGCGTCCTATGATCGACGATAAT
>JAJZHT010000144.1 GCA_021804455.1 Pseudomonadota bacterium
GATAATCACTACCCCCACCAAAAAAAGATATACGGTAAGGAGTTCTTGATATAACAAGACTCATACACACCCCATACTTAATTGGTTTCTGTGATAATTCAAAAGATCTTCCAATGTCTTTTCTACCTTAATTTCTGGCTTCCAACCTGTTTCCTTTTGAAACTTACTAATATCAGGTATTTGCAACGTAACATCAGATGGCCTTAATAAAGAAGGGCACACTTCGTGCTTGATGTCAGTTGTTGAAAACGATTTTAGGATCTCAAGAACCTTCCCAACGGTTAAGGTTTCTATTCCACCTATGTTGTAAACCTCCCCAGGAGTACATTTTTCTAGCAAAAGCCAATAGGCTTTAACCGCATCCCTTACATCGGTGATAGTACGAATGCTCTTCAAATTACCGACATACATGGGATTTTTTTGGAGCCCGGCTTCAATTTTTGCAATTTGATAAGCAAAAGCACTCTCCGCAAAAACCTTTCCACGACGAGGTCCAGTGTGGGTAAACATTCTTGTTCTGATAATTGGCAATTGGTAAGAAAGAAAATATTGATAAGCCAACATATCTTCGCCCACTTTAGAAACAGCATAAGGGCTTGCAGGACGTAAGACATTATTTTCCGTAATAGGTACTTCATCTTCTTGAACCTGACCGTAAACTTCTGAAGAAGAGCAAACATGGATGCGAGGTTCGATACCCACAAGTCGAACCGCGTCCAATAGGTTTGCCATACCGATAACATTCGTGTGGAGCGTATCAGCAGGAGCCGTAAAGCTTGTGGTTACATAAGATTGGGCGGCAAGGTGAAAAATTCGGTCGGGTTTCACCTCCTTTAAAACAGATATCAGGGAATTTAAATCTCTTAAATCTGCATGATGAAGGTGAATTTTATCAACAATTTGTGTCAGGTGATCCAAAGGACTACGCCACCGAATAATACCATGCACCGAAACGTGAGGATGGTTAGAAACAATATAATCCGCAAGATGGCTGCCAACCATCCCCGTAATACCTGTAATGAATACCTTCATGGTCTAAAAATGCCCTATGATACTTTGCCTAGACTTTAAACGAAGGTGTGATTTTTATGCAAGAAATATCCATCTTCTTATCTTCCAAGGATTTTTAAAAAGGACCTTTAAACTTCACTTCGTGACTGTAAAAATTTTCCTGCGAAACATCAATGGATGAAAGTTCTAACATTTCCTCCACAGCTTTAACAATCGTCCCCGCATTCGGATAAAAAGCATTTTCTAAATGGCGCGCCGTTGGACAAGGTGTATGGGCAAAACCAATCCGCTTCACTGGTTTTCGTAATGAGGAAAAACATCTTTCGGAAACAATCGCTGCGACTTCGGCACTAAAGCCGCTATTAACCCAATCGTAATCCGCTACAAGGCAATGTCTTGTCTTTTGAACAGAGTCTATAATAATCGTCTCATCAAGAGGATACAGAGTACGAGGATCAATAATTTCTACCTGAATACCGTGCTTTTCTAAAATTCTAGCGGCATGTAAAGCTTCTACATTCATCCAGGAAGTGGCCACAATAGTCACATCTTTTCCAGGACGTAAAACCTTTCCTTCTCCAATAGAAAGGGTATAAGGAGTCTCTGGGACCTCTTCTTCAGCCCAGTATAGCCAGCGATGTTCCAAAAATACCACGGGGTTATCGTCTCGGATGGCAGCTGTTAAAAGTCCCTTAGCATCATACGCTGTCGTAGGGGCTATTACCTTCAAGCCTGGTATATGGGTAAAGTAAGAAAATAAAGATTTGCTATGCTGAAAACCTTGTCCCCACCCTCTTCCTATAACAGCACGAATCACAATAGGGGCTTTAACCTGTCCTAATCCCGCATAGATGTGGTTAGAAATCATATTAACCAGCTGGTTCATCGCCAACAAAAGGAAATCAACCCGAATATGTACATGAATAGGCCGCATCCCCTTAATAGCAGCTCCCAAAGCAAAGCCTGTCATAGACTCTTCGGCAATCGGAGTGTCAAAGCAGCGTTGAGGACCATATTTTTCCAAAAGCCCTGTCGTGGTTCCAAAAATCTTTTTATGGTCCGGAACGCCAATCCCATAAACAAAAACGGAAGAGTCGCGCTCCATTTCTTGGTCCACGGCTTCCCGCAATGCTTCACAATAACTAATTTTTCTCATAAAAAACTCCTGCGTAAAGGCGCTCAACAGAACAAAAGTCAGCTTTTTCTGCTTTTTGAATCGCCTTTTCAATACGATCTTGAATGTGTTGCTCCTGGCTTTGTAGAAAATTCTCTTCAAACCCGACAGTAGTCAACTTTTGCCTTTGCATTTTTAAGCTGTCATTTTCGTACCACCAACTATAAGAAGGCCTGCTTCTATAACCGGCCTCCCAATCTTCATTAATACCCACGTGTTCTAGATAACGATGACATTGAATCCTTAAAAAGGCAGGTTTCATCAATGCATAAGACTCCTTAACGGCTTGTTTGGTCCTTTGATAGATGCTTTCGACATTATTGGTCTCATCGGTATAAGAAAGACAATCAAAAGCCTTAACAATATCATCTATTGACTTATAACCATGACGTTGCGATTTACCTGTATGAACCGCAAGCCCATTATCTTCACAAACAAAAAGCATCGGCACCTTGAAAACACAAGCCGCGTTCATGCTTTCCCAAAAAACACCCTCATCCATAGCCCCATCGCCAAAAAAAACAACAGACATCCTGTCATTCTGAAGAAGCTTATTGGCATAACCCGCCCCAACAGCGACGGGTAAACAGCTGGATACAATAGCACTGGAAAGATGATGCCCTTTTTCGGGAAAAGCCAAGTGCATGGACCCACTCCTCCCTTCGGCCGTTCCCGTTTTTTTTCCATACATTTCAGCAAAAAATGGGTCCAAATCCTCTGTTTGACACAGGAATGTTGCATGACTGCGGTAGGTGGAAAATACATCCCCCCTGCCTTGAAGAGCGGCAATAACGCCCGCCACACCTGCCTCTTGCCCCATCGACATATGCATGGGTGTTTTCATCTGATCTGTATGGTAATGCGCCATAATGGCTTCTTCGGCCTTACGTGCCTGATACATTAAAAGATAAAGCCTTAAACTTTCTTCAGAAGAAAGAGGTTCTGGGTGAAAATGGGTTTGGTGGTCATTCATAGTAAACAGCCTTTATTAAAAATTCAAAACGTCAAAACGCCGAGATTACCCCAAAGAGGCTCAATAAATTTCTTGGATTGTATAAGTCTATAAAAGCATGAGTCAATCAACCTTTTGAAAAATAACAACTTTATATCAATCCTTCTGGAAGATCTTCTTGGGCAAGCCCCCAATCGTTGTTTTTCCAAAATA
>JAJZHT010000145.1:0-2899 GCA_021804455.1 Pseudomonadota bacterium
TTTAATTTGTACATCGGCAAACTCTAGCATCCCCTCATTCATTTTTTCGATTCCTTGTGTTAAGGAAACGTGGTGACGAAAAACAGAGCAATATTCCTGCATAACCTTTTGCATTCTAAGACGCAATACAGCCGTTGTAATCCCCCCAGAAGCATGACGCATTTTTTCCATTCTGGTTAAAACGGCTTCCCCTTGATTTTTTTCCAAAGAAGGATGAGAAGAACCAGGTTTAATTAATTCTTTGGCTTTAAGGGCCGCAGCCCGACCAAAAACAATAAGGTCCAGCAGGGAATTGGTTCCCAATCGGTTAGCGCCATGGACAGAAACGCAAGCAGCCTCGCCAATCGCCATAAGACCGGGAACGATCGTTCCCTTTCCATCGGCGATAACCTGTCCGTGATAATCCGTGGGGATTCCCCCCATGTTATAATGAACTGTCGGCAATACCGGTATGGGATCTTTGGTGACATCAATACCGGCAAAAATACGGGCTGTTTCAGAAATACCGGGCAAGCGTTGTTGAATCAATAGAGGATCTAAATGTTCCAGGTGAAGATGAATATAATCTTTTTGGGGACCAAGACCTCGTCCTTCAAAAATCTCCCTAGCGATCGCTCGACTTACGACATCACGGGAGGCTAAATCTTGGGCATGGGGGGCATACCGTTCCATAAAACGTTCTCCCAAAGAGTTGGCAAGATATCCCCCTTCACCCCGAGCGGCTTCGCTAATGAGGCAGCCGGCTCCATAGATGCCTGTGGGGTGAAATTGAACAAACTCCATGTCTTGTAAAGCAAGCCCTGCCCGAAGAACCATCGCATTGCCATCCCCTGTACAAATATGAGCCGAAGTACAAGAAAAATAAATTCTTCCATAACCGCCCGTTGCTAAAACAACCATATGAGCTTGGAAACGGTGCAATGTTCCATCTTCCAAACACCAAGCAATAACCCCGACACAACGACCTTGTTGCATCATAAGATCCAAAACAAAATATTCGATAAAAAACTGCGACTGATGTTTTAAGCATTGTTGATAAAGAGTATGCAAGATCGCATGGCCTGTACGGTCAGCAGCGGCACAGGCTCTTTGAGCCGGTTTTTCGCCGCGTTTAAGAGTGTGCCCACCAAATAATCGTTGATAAATTTTCCCTTCCTCATTACGGGAAAAAGGTACACCAAAATGTTCCAGTTCAATCACAGCCTGTTGGGCATTTTTGCATAAATACTCGATCGCGTCTTGGTCACCCAACCAATCTGACCCTTTAACCGTATCATAAAAATGGTAACGCCAGTCGTCACCATCGTTCATATTATTCAAGGCAGCACTGATGCCACCTTGTGCAGAGACCGTATGACTGCGTGTTGGAAATACCTTGGTAAGACAAGCGGTTTTAAGTCCGAAAGCACTCATACCCAGAGTTGTGCGCAATCCTGCTCCTCCGGCACCTACTACGACAATATCATAGGTATGATCAATAAAGCGGATCACTCTAGGGTTCCATAACAATATTGGTTAGACTTAAAAGGCTGATCGCCATTAAGCTGACCGTTACAATCTGCATTGTTATCAGAACATAATTTGCCCATTTTTCTTGTAGGTAATCACGAACAATGGCCTTTACCCCTAATAAAGTGTGAAACACAAGCATCACCATGACCAAGGATAAGAAAATAGGAACCCAAGGTTGTTTTAATTTTGCAACAATTTGAACATAACTGTTTTCTTTAAAAGGCGAAAAAATTGTTAAAAGAATCGGTAAAGAAAATACTAAAAATAAAGCTGAGAGTCTTTGAAATTGCCAATCGTAATGAGGTTTTTTATTCATAGATTCACCCATATTATAAAAAAGCTGCTTAATAAGGTTAAAAACAAAACTAATGTGCCCGTTTTGTAGGCTGTTTTAAGGTCAAGGCCCATTCCTATATCCCAAAACAGGTGTCGGATTCCGTTGAAAAAGTGGAAACTCAAACAGAAAATCAAAAAATAGCAAAAGATTCTTAAGGGCCATATACCTAAAAATTTTACATAATATTGATAACAAAGAGGTCCCTGGCCAAGGCTATATAACCCCCCTGTAGCCACCACAAGGCCGATGACTAACAAGATTCCTGATAATCGGTGTAAGATGGATAAAAGAGATGTCATCTGCCAACGATAGACCTGCAAATGAGGGGACAAAGGTCGGGACATTAACAAGAAGTCTCATGAAATAATTTTATTAAAATTATAATAAATAAGTTGTTTTGTTTTCACAATATTAAACTGATACCCTTGTCTAGAATCTTTTTTTAAGGCAAGGGATCTTGTTAAGTTTTTGAAGAGACCCTTCTCTTATAAGAATTTTTATCAAGACTACGGTATGAAATTTTTTAGTCCCCTTGTCGAGGCTTTAGTATTTGAGGATATCCATGAACACCGAAGAGGAGGAGACAAGACGAAGAAGTCCCTTTTAAAGAGACTTACGCAGCGTATCATTTTTTGAAAGTTTTGGTCCTTTAACTTTTTCTTAACCAAGATTAACAAAAAGTTAATTTCATTTTTTGCCACCCCCCGCCCACTGCCTCCCTAAACGGGAGGGGGGCTACACCCACCTTCTTACAAAAACGGCGGGCAAAATTTTTCCTATCGCCCTTATGTTCTTGTTTCAAAAAGGTTTAGAAAACGAAAAGTCTTATATAGTCAATAAACAAGCCAGTTTTAAGACTTTTTTAAAAACCCTCTTTTATCCTATTCTGCCATCATTCTACCGCTCGTCGTTCTTCATACTATCCGCGCTTTCTTCACAGAATGATCCTGAAAGTTTGTTCTTTTTTATCAATCAAGGGCCTTTGACTCTTTTCTTTCTCAAACCCGATCCTAAAAATTGATCCATCTCAAAATTCATTTAACGGAGATG
>JAJZHT010000145.1:2909-3348 GCA_021804455.1 Pseudomonadota bacterium
ATTTACCGATTGTTTGAGAACCCTTCTGTATGAGTCTTTTGGAGAAGCAGAATCCGAAACCTACGCCTATTATCAAAAGCATTGTTCGGTTATTTTTAAAGTCGAAGCTGATTTCGTCGAGTTTAACCCCCATTATTTTAAGGTACGGTTAGCCATTGGCAAGTTTGAGTATCTGTATCATACCCATAAAGATATTGATGTCTTTGATATTATGCCAAGAAAGTCGGGGGATAAAATCACGCTGTTATCGCGGAGTAAGTTTTTTAAATACAGCAAGGACTTTTACGAGAATGAAGGGCGTCGCTGCTCTTCTCAGAAACTGCCGATGAGCCTTTTGTATGTCAGTGATAATTTTTTAGGGCATCTTTACGATACTTTCCGGTCTGAGCTGTTTAGGAGAGACTTTGTGGTCAACTACTTTACCCATCAGCTGGAGAGG
>JAJZHT010000146.1 GCA_021804455.1 Pseudomonadota bacterium
TGTTGAAACTTTGAGTAACGGTAATTTTTCCCGACGTATTACAGACGTTGATCGCCTAGTTTATTCTGTCAAGAATAAGCGCGTCACTATTCAATCCATACTGGGCCATTATGAATGATTAAAAATTATTTTTTCACCAAAACAGGAACCATCTTGAGACTTTTCTTCAAAATGAAGGGGGTTAAAGAAAGCCATAGGAAAAAAGTACTGCCCATATAAAGAGGAAGGAGAAAATCAAAGTTAGAGAGAACTTGGAAAAGCTGCAAAGCCGATAAAATCATCCCCATAAGGCAACCAATCATAGAAAAGTAAAGGGTGCTGAGCCCCCAAAAAACAAAGGAAAGCTTTAAAATATCTTTCATAGGAATTTCTCTTTCAAGGGAAGGTGGTAAAAATTTAAGAACAGAACCAAAAGAGAGATGGTGGAGGTCAGCCATTATTATGCTTCCGTACTTTGAGGACGAAATAATAAAATCAAAGGAAAATCTTTTTTTGACTTTTTCCATTCTAAGCCTTTTACCATAAGACCGGATAATAGGGCGACAAGTCCGGCATACAATACAGCTATTTTGGGTTGAAAATTGTAGCCCCATAGGATACTGAAAGAGGCTACAACCAGCCAGAGTCCAAAAGTCCCTGCCACAGCAAAGATCCAACAAGATAGTGTTTGCAGCTGGGCGTTTTGTCGAGGAGGAAGCAAAAGGGAAAACACTACCAGAACCTTAAATTCGTGCTGTTCTTAATTTTATTTTGCCAACCAAAAGTTAATAATTTATTGACAACAACCCTTTAAATTTCTTACCAATAGACTACTTGCCCAGGTGGCGGAATTGGTAGACGCGCTAGTTTCAGGTACTAGTGGGTGCAAGCCCTTGGAAGTTCGAGTCTTCTCCTGGGCACCATTTTTCTGTTGAGCGTTTTTTATGAAAATTCATCTGCATACTTATGATCTGCCAGAAGACGTAGTATTTAAAGGTAGCCTTGCGATTGATACAGAAGCGATGGGCTTAAAAAATTATCGCGATCGACTTTGTTTAGTGCAGCTTTCGGCTGGAGACGGGGTTTGTCATTTGGTTCATTTTCCAGAACCTCATTTCAAGGATTCACCCCATTTAAAAAAGGTCTTAAGGGATTCTTCCCTTTTAAAAATATTCCATTATGCTCGTTTTGATGTTGCGATTCTAATGCACAGTTTCCACGTTGAATTAACCTCCCTTTATTGTACAAAAATAGCCTCTCGATTGGTGCGAACTTATAGTAATCGCCACGGATTAAAGGATCTTTGTAAAGAGTTATTAGGTATTGAACTTTCTAAACAAGAGCAAACTTCCGACTGGGGAGCTTCAACCCTTACTTCGGAGCAGTTAAAATATGCAGCGACAGATGTTTTACATTTGCACAGCTTAAAACAAAGGCTGGATGTTTTATTAGAACGAGAAAAACGCACTTCCTTAGCCAAAGCTTGCTTTGACTTTTTGCCCCATCGTGCTTATTTAGATTTAATAGCGGGGGAGAATTTTGATATTCTAAGTTATAATACAGAAGAAAAGGCTTGAATTATGTCTTCTGCCTTAGCACAGCACGTTTCAGTTTCATCGCAAAGCATTGCAAAAGATGTTATCTTGACAGAGTCAAAGGCTTTGCAGGCTTTGGCGGCCAGTCTTAATAATTCTTTTGATCAAGCTGTTGATCTTATCCGTCAAACAGAAGGTCGTTTGATTATAAGCGGGATGGGAAAAAGTGGTCATATTGGTCGAAAAATTGCCGCAACCTTTGCATCCACAGGACAACCAGCCTTGTTTTTACATGCTGCGGAAGCAGGACATGGAGACCTTGGTATGATTGCCAAAGGAGACACGATTCTTCTGATTTCTTATTCAGGAGAGGCTCATGAACTGACAACAATCCTAGATTACAGCCGTCGTTTATCCTTACCCATACTTTCAATTACCGGACGTGATTCTTCTACCTTGGCACGGCTTTCAACCCTATCTCTTATTTTGCCGCCTATGCAAGAAGCGTGTCCTATGGGGCTGGCCCCCACAACCTCCACAACAGTAACCTTGGCTTTAGGGGATGCTTTGGCTGTAGCTTTGCTGAGCCTTCGAGGCTTTTCAAAACAGCAATTTCACATTTTTCACCCTGGCGGTAATCTTGGCAAACAATTACGGCGTGTAACCGATTTTATGCACCAAGGCTCTAGAATTCCTTTAGTCCCCAAAGACATGTTGATGGGAGAATGTCTTGTCAAGATGACAGCCTATGGTTTTGGATGTGTAGGAGTGTTAGATGACCAGTCACGGTTGGTTGGGATTATTACCGATGGTGATTTACGTCGTCATATGCACCCTAATCTGTTAATGCAAACAGCTAAGGAAGTCATGACAAAGGGACCTATAACCTTAACGCCAGATTGTCTGATGTCGGATGCTTTAGCCATTTTTGAAAGAAAATCGATTACCAGTGTGTTTATTGTGGACAATAACCAAGAAGTTTGTGGAATTTTGCATGTGCACGACTGTTTACGTAATCATGCGACTTAGGACTGTTTTGAGGAATGAAAAAGAAAACATCTTCAACTGGCGGTAAAAATTCGTGTCAAATTGGGAAGGTAACCCTAAAAGATCGACGGACGCGTACTGAATCTTCTAAACGTTGGTTGCTTCGTCAATTAAACGATCCTTATGTGCAAAAAGCCAAACAGCAGGGGTATCGTTCTCGGGCAGCTTTTAAACTGCACGAAATTGATCAAAAATTTAATCTTTTAAAACCTGGTATAACAGTGATTGATTTAGGGGCCTCTCCTGGGGGGTGGACTCAAGTTGCCATTGAAAAAGTTCATTCTAAAAACCAAAAGGGTACCGTGATAGGAATTGATTTGCAGGAGATGAAGCCCCTAGAGGGGGCTTTATTTTTACAGGGTGATTTTTTAGATGAAGAAACGTATCAGTCTTTATTACAACTCATTCCTTCTCAAGCAGATTTGGTATTAAGCGACATGGCAGCTTCTGCCTGTGGCATGTCTGATATTGACCATATTCGTATTATGGCCTTGTTAGAGATGGTTTATGAGTTTTGCTTAATAACCTTAAAACCTGGTGGGGCCATGGTTGCCAAAGTTCTGAGGGGAGGGACAGAAAGTAACCTTCTACAAAAATTAAAAAAGAATTTTGCAAAAGTCGTTCATTTTAAGCCTTTATCCAGCCGCCAAGACTCATCCGAAATGTATGTTGTGGGTTTAGGTTTTAGAAAATAATTAAAAAAATAAAGGGTTTCTGTTTTTTTAATTTTAAGATATTCAATCCGTTAACCTTTTCTTAACCCAGATTACCAAAAAGTTAATT
>JAJZHT010000016.1 GCA_021804455.1 Pseudomonadota bacterium
ATACCATTTTTGGTCGTCCAAGCGGCGATCAAGGTGGTTTGAATCTATCGTATGCGTGTTCTTTAGGGAATTTTATTTGTTAATCTTTTTTAACAAAGATTAACAAAAAGTTAATTTGTTTTTTTTTGCCACCCCCCGCCCACTGCCTCCCTAAACGGGAGGGGGGCTATACCCACCTTCTTACAAAAACGGTGGGCAAAATTTTTCTTATCGCCCTTTGTTCTGATTTCAAAAAGGGGCTCTCTATCACCTAGGTTCTTTTTATCATACCCCCAGAATCCTTACCAAAACGTTAATTTTAAAAATGCTTTTTAGACAAGTCTTGCCTTTATTCAGACGATTTGGCAATCGAAGTCAAATATATTATAATTTAATTAAAAATAGATTTTCGTTTGCCGAATGCCCAACCGACTTTATTTGATTCTGGGGATAATTGGATTTTTCTGCTTAGGGACAGTGTGGCTTTTCTATTTCTATCGCCACCTTTACGTCAGTAAAAAAATATTACAGGCTGACCGGGGAATTCATCGGTATGTTTTGACTCACTTATCTGCTGATTGGTGTTATTGGTATATGGACGGGAACTTTGTTGAATGTTCTACCAATCTTAAAAGGCTTTTAGGGTTGGAAGTTGATTGCCCTTTGACAGTAAATGAACTTTTTAAAGTTTTAGGGGATTCTCCGTTCAGCTCTTTTCAAAAAGCTTTATCCCATATTATTGATTTTGGTGGGGAGTTTCATTTAAATCTCCCTCTCTTTAAGCAGACTCTTTATCTTGATATCGAGGGGCGTGTTCTCGCACCTCCTCCGCCAAACGATTCGACTCTGCCCTCCCTTTTTGAAGAAAGACAAAACCTCATCCTTCTTTCGTTTAAGGATGTAACGCAGTTGATTTTAGAAAAAAACCATAACCACCATGTTCAAAAGCAAAAAGAACACGAAATTAATATCTTAAAAACTCTTATCAACAATTTACCTTTGCCCGTGTGGTGCCGCGATCAACAGGGGCGTCTGGAGTATTGTAATACTTTATACAGCCAAATTCTTGAAACCAGTTTTCACAGAGTTTTGGCCGAAAATGTTGAATTGATTGACCTTCATCAGCCACAAAATGCTTATGAACTTTCACGAAAGGCCCTTCAGACGGGGCAATCACAAACTTTTAGAACCCATAAAGTTATTGGTGGTACACGACACTTATTGGAAATAGGGGAAACCCCCGTTTTGGAATCAGGCATCACGGTGGGATATGCGTTTGATATGACGACGACAGAGAAAGCCCAACATGAATTGCAGCAACACCTTGCCGCCCATCGAGAAGTTTTACAGTATATTTCTGCCCCGATCGCCATTTTTGATGCCAAGACAGAACTTACTTTTTTCAACCATGCCTATTTACGGTTGTTTGATTTTGACGAGAATTGGCTTTGTACAGGCCCAACCTATGGAGAAATCCTAGAAAATTTAAGAGAACGTCGAAAACTTCCAGAGTATCCTAATTTTCTAGAATACAAGCGTCAAAGCCTGTCTTTGTTTAAAAATCTGATGCAACCTTTTCATGAACTGTTGCATTTGCCAGAAGGTCATATTTTACGCACTGTTATTGCACCCCATCCTTTGGGGGGGCTGATCTTTTTGTTTGATGATATAACCGATAAACTGAGCCTTGAAAGAGGATACAACACCCTTGTTGCCGTACAAAAAGAAACATTAGACCATCTGTATGAAGGCATTATCGTTTTTGGTACAGATAATCGTCTTCGTTTATCCAACCCCGCTATCGAGAAAATATGGAACTTAGGACAAGAAAGTCGAGTTGTGGGTCGTCATATCAGCGAGATTTTAAAGGATATTGCCCCTTTGTTTGTTAATCCTTATGAAAGTCGGATGTGGCGGAAAAAAATGGTTCATCACATCAATAATCGACAAGCCGATCAAGGAAAAATTACTTTAAAAAGTCATAGGATGCTTGATTATTCTTATGTTCCCTTACCGGATGGTTCGAATCTTTTGACTTTCATCGATATTTCTGACCAGTGGCGATTCCAACAAACTTTAAGCAAACAAACTTCCGAAACCGGAGGGAACAGTCGCTTGGTAGCGGAGTTAGTATTCCATGCATCTCACGAATTGCAGTCTTTCCTTAGTACCATTAACGGATTTAGTGAAATTCTTTTAAACCAATATTTTGGTTCTTTAAATGAACGGCAGATTGAATATGGTCAAGGCATTACCAAAGCGTGCCAGCGTTTAACTAAGCTTATCAATGATATGGTTGATCTGGCCCATCTGGAGTCAGGCAAACTAAACTTGCGGTATCAAAGAATTAAAATGGATGAGTTTTTTGATGAAATTATACACGCTATGAGCAAACTTGCCCTAGAACATGACTTGGAAATCAGTCTTGAAAATCATCTGCACAACAAAAGTGTTGAGGTTGATCCACAAAGGCTGCGACAGATTATAGCCAATCTTTTAGAAAATGCGGTTAAATTCACACCAGCTGGTGGAAAGATTAGTATTAAAGCTCTTTTGGATGTTAAAAATCCTTACGCTTTTCAACTGATTGTCCAGGATACAGGGATTGGTATCCCATCGGACGAAAAAGAGCACATCCTTGAGTATCTTGATAATAAACAAAATCAAGGTACGATTCGTTTAGGGCTTTATTTGGTGAAAAAGTTGGTCGAATTACACCATGGATTCTTTTCTGTAGAATCGGTTACACCCCAAGGAACGGCTATGATTTGTTGTTTTCCTATTGACCCCAAAAGCTCTTCGAGGATGTTAGAAAGATCGGATGAATTCAAGACGGGTTTTGCACTATAACGGGTGCAAAATTTATGATAAAAGTTTAATCCTCTGTAGAGGGCGAATTCCAAAGCTGTATCCCAAAATCAGGTATAAAGTCGCGCCGAATCCAACCCATCCCACAATTCCCAGAATTTTAAAAACAGATTGAAGCTCTAAAAATGACCATTGTTTTTGACCAAAGTACAAAATTCCTCCCATCAAAAGGGAAGCCGCTCCGATTCTAAAAGTGCTGTTCATCAGACTATAGGAAAAGTGAAATAACCCCCGCTGCTTTAGTAAAAGTGCCAGAATAAAAGTATTAATCCATGCAGCTGCTGAGGTCGCCAAAGCCATACCAATATGTTTGAAAAAAGGTATAAAAAGAAGATTGAGGCAAAAATTCACCAAAATGCAAACAATCGCGACTTGAACCGGGGTTTTTGTATCTTCACAGGCAAAGAAGGTTGTGGCAAAAACCTTTCCCGCTACATAAGCTGGCAACCCCAGGGCAAAGGCGGCTAGCACAGGCGCCGTTGCTTGAACATCCTGATGGGTAAAATGTCCGTGACCAAAGACCAGGTCAATTAAAGGATAAGAAAGAACAATCAAACCTGTTGCTGCTGGTATGGTCAGTTGTAATGCAAATTCTAGGGCTAAATTTTGATTATGATGAGCCTGGTGATGATCACCCTGGCGCCAATAGCGCGATAAAGAGGGTAATAAGGCTGTTCCGATGGCCACACCAAAAATTGACAGTGGTAAATGGTTCAAACGATCGGCATAGTAAAGATAAGATAAGGAACCGGTTGGTAGTAAAGAGGCCAGCATCATGTCAATAAACAGGTTAATTTGCATCACACCGGCCCCTATTGTACCTGGCAGCATTATTTTTAAGACCTTTTTAACATCCTGGGTAAGGGATGGCCAGGTTAACCAGAACCGGAAGTGAACGCGTCGACACGCTTGGTAAAGCCAGACGAATTGTACAATGCCGGCTAAAAACACAGACCAACATACGGCAATACCCGGTTCCATATTTAAGGGGATATAAAGGCCGAGCCCTGCAATCATCATCAGATTTAATAAAACAGGTGTTGCCGCCGCTGCGGCGAAACGATCAAGGGAATTCAAGACTCCTGCTAAAAGGGCTGATAGGGAAATAAACAAAATGTAGGGGAAGGTAATTCTGGTAAAGGTAATGGCTAATTCCATACGTTCAGGGGTGGTGGTAAAGCCAGGGGCTAAAATGGGAATTAAATAAGGCGTTGCAACCTCTACCAATACCACAAAAAAGAAAAGAAACCAGGCTAAACATGAAAATACATTTTGAGCCAACGCTTGCGCTGCTTTTTGACCTGAAGAAAATTCTGAATCGACCAGTTTCCCTGCAAATTGAGGAACAAAAGCGGCGTGAAAAGCTCCTTCTGCAAAAAAACGTCGGAAAAAATTAGGGAACTTAAAAGCCACAACGAAAGCATCGGTGATGACGCTTGCTCCCAGGACATGGGAAAGCAAAATTTCTCTAATCAGTCGAAAAATGCGACTCACCGCCGTATAGCTTCCCACAGTTGTGGCAGCACGAAGTAGGTTCATGAAGAATTCCTTCCACTCATAATCCTACTTTAGATTTTTTTTGCTAAAAAGCGCAAGCAACCTGGATTGATTTTTTATAATTGACGTTATGTTTCTCTAGTGGTCTGGTTTTTGAAACATTTGATATTCATTCTCATGATCATTCACGGCATCGTTTGCATACCCTTCCATTCGGCTGAAAGTGGTTGCCAGCACCGTTGAAATCAGAATGGCTAGATTACACTGATTTTTGATATCCGTATCGTTAACACCATAAGCAATTCCCGCCAAAGCGGCGGCGGCCGTGCTGCTTAGAAAACTTCCCCACCTAAACCACTTTTTGCTTAAAAAACAAATTAAGGTTGTTTTCTCTGTGTAGGCCTTTGCAAAGGGACTGTGGGCTAAAATAGGATGTCCTTGAGCGGTTAGTTGTGGCGAAGGGGTAGGATCGATCTGAATTTCTGTATGAGAGGGGTCGGTGCTGTGAAAATTTGGATTGGGTTGACTTAAAAGAGGTTGTCTGAGTCTTGTCTCCTCGGGCATAGAGTCTTGGCAAAAAGATTGAACGGGTAAGAAAACCCATAAAAAAACAAGATAGATCATTGACACTCTCCATTCGATATTAAGAACAGGAATGTCAATAATCTAATCTATAAAAGTTAATATTAAGTTTAAAGTACTCTTTCTTCTTGGATACTAGAACAAGTAACTAAACCCAATGCCACCTGTCATGAAATTATGGGTTGTGGTACTTTGACCAGAAACTTTTATACGTTCATAAAAATAAGGATTGATCCATATGGATGCCATAATTTTTGGTGTAAAGTGATGTTCAATGGAAATGTAAGGTCCCACTCCTATGGCCGAACTGATATGAGAACCATTGGATTTACCAAATTGTGTTGCTAAGTCAAGGCCACAGGCAAAATAAGTATTCTCTTTAATTCTAAAGCGTGGGCCACCAAAAATACCAGGTTTGAAAACGCTACTGGTACTACCGTTGGTTTTAACAAAGCCAGAGGCCGTTATACCAAAAGAATGGCATTCTCCATAGTTTACGATTCCGATGGAAGTATACCCTCCCTCAACAATTGCCCCTTGGACACCCCAAGAATTGGGAAAATTATTATTGTGAGCGGGACAAGGCAGGGGCATGGGAGTTTTTTCAGCGGCATGACAAGGATGACCGTGGGTTGCTTTTTCCTCACAAGAATTATGTGCATACCCTGATGCGGTTTGCCAAAGAAGAGCTGCGGTTATAAGCGGAAAGCTTTTTAAAAAGGTCTTGATTGTCATCGATTGTTCCATATTTCAAAAGAGTTATCATCTGATATCCCCACTCTAAAGTTAATTTTAGTAAATATTCAACATAATTTTTTTTTGTTTTTAAAAAAATTGAACAAGAGCCACGGTCTTACGAGTTATCCAGGATGAAAAAACCAACATTAAAGATGAGAGGATGAGAAAGGAGATCGTTTGGCTGTAAAGAATTCTTCCTAAAAAGCCCGACCCTTCTAAAAGCTGGATTTTTTTGGTTTTGATAGGGATTCTATACTTCAGCCAGTGTGCTTTTCCCAATCGGAAAGACTTAGAAAACCACAGAAAGAGGAAATTTCTGTCTATTAAAATTCCCTTTTTTAGTGGGCTTGGATAATAGAATGAAAGGATTAACTACAATGTCAAAACACCTTAAAGAACACCTCCTGAATCTCTTAAAACAGGAACAAAAGCGCCGTTTGGAGTTACAAAAACGCTATTGTTGGTTGCAACACGCACGACCAAATCAGCACCCTCCGGCAGGTGACTGGCGTGTTTGGTTGATTTTGGCGGGACGAGGTTTTGGTAAAACCCGAACCGGTGCTGAAACCGTTCGATTGTGGGTTCAGCAAGGGTTGTATCGGCGTATTGCGTTAATAGGTCGCAGCATTCAAGAAGCAAGGTCCGTTATGGTTGAAGGAGAAAGTGGTCTTTTAGCCTGTCATCCGGAGCACGAGCGCCCTCATTTTGAGGCTTCTAACCATCGTTTAAAATGGAAAAATGGCGCTGTGGCAACTTTATTTGGCGGGGATCATTTTGAAAAGTTAAGAGGGCCTCAGTTTGACTTGGCATGGGTTGATGAGCTGGCCAAATTTCGTCAACCGCAAGCTCTGTGGGAACAATTGTTGTTGGGGCTGCGTTTGGGAACGAATCCGCGGTGTTTAATAACGACGACCCCACGTCCCCTTCCTTTAATCCAGAACTTTTTAAAAGATGAAGGTACCGTTGTCACTCAAGGGACAACGTTTGATAATGCCGCCAATTTGGCACCCACCTTTATTCAGCAAATTATTAAACAATTTGAAGGAACTCGCTTAGGGGCGCAAGAGTTGTATGCCCAAGTTCTGAGTGAGCGTCAAGGGGCTCTTTGGCAACGGTCGATGATTCGTTATCAACAGCCTTTGGAAGGACAAGAATATCAACGTATCGTCATTGCGATTGACCCAGCTACCACTCATCACGAACAAAGTGATGAAACAGGTATTGTTGTGGCAGCCGTGACAGCTGAACAAACAGCTTATGTTTTGGAGGATTTAAGCGGCCGTCATAGCCCTGCTGATTGGGGCCAGCGGGTTGTTCAGGCTTATTGGCGGTATAAAGCCGATCGTGTGGTGGCCGAGGTTAATAAAGGGGGTGATCTTGTAGAACGGATTGTTCGAAGTCTTGATCCTCATGTCAGTTATCGTGCTGTACGAGCTACCCGCGGTAAAGCAACTCGTGCTGAGCCGATTGCAGCTTTGTATGAACAAAATAAGGTTTTTCATATCCGACCCCATACGCTTTTGGAATCGCAACTTTGTGATTATATTCCAGGGATTAGCCGAAAATCTCCCGACCGACTGGATGCTTTGGTTTGGGCCTTAACAGATTTGTTGCTTGATAAAGAAAACAATCCTGTTTTAAAAGTGTGGCAAGAATGAAAAGAAGCAATCTTTTTAGATTGCTTCTGGAGAAATTAAGGTTATTTCTTTTGCTTTTTCAAGGCTTCTTTGTGTTCTTGTAATTTATGTTTAACTTTTTTCTCTAAATCTCCAACATGTTTTTTAGCCTCTTTATCGCCACCATTTTCAAGAGCTTTTTTAACGCTTTTTACGCATCCCAAAGCAAGATTTTCTTCACCCATATTGGCATAACCTTCAGCTTTATGGGCCATATGTGCAGCTTGCTCATGATTGGATTTCTTGTCTTGTGTTTCGTGATAACGACAGCCACTGGCAAACGACGATGTACCTTGTAACACCAGAAAGCTAACAAGGGATAAACAAATAAATTTAATTTTCATGATTTTTCTCCTGAATTTTTATTCTAAAGTTGATTGTATCGACCGTTCGCCTTGCTGGCTTTATCTGATTTTCCGTGCTTCGTATAGCAATCTCTCGCTTTTTTGTACTCATCTTTCGCGGGTTTTTTGCCGCCTTGTTTTTCAAATTGTTCTGCTTGCTCAAAATGCTTGTCACAAGACTCTGTAGGATTCTTTTTTCCAAATAAACTGGCTTCAGCGTTGTTGGTAATAACGGATGCAACAATAATTGCTGATAAAGCAAAAAATATAGACCGTATGTTCATTTTAATAATTCCTCCATAAATCGCATAATATTCAAATAATAATTCCTTTTATTTAAAAAACAGTTAATCTGTGGTGGGAATTTCGTCTGTTGCTCGTAAGTGTTGGTCAATTTCCGCAAATCGTTCATTTAGTTTTTCTTGGACGCTGCCCGTTTTATTAACAAGTCTTTCCATCCTGGCAGCATCTTCTTGTTTGCCCGCATCGCGATAATATTGTGCAGCCATTTTAAAGGCAGCTTGGGCTTCTTTCTCTTTCCCCTCTGATCGATAAATCATTCCCTCTTCGAAAGCCCTTGCGGCAGCGGCTTCATTCGTTTTTGCAAAAGCGTTGGGTTTATCGGCATAACCTTGAGAAGCCATGCACGCAACTGTAACGAAAGTCACAACAATAAATTTAAAAGCCATAAAAGCTCTCTCTTGAAAAAGTCTTTTGGAAGAGAAGGTAGCTTTTTATGTTTAACAAACCGTTAAAATTATTTAAAAACGAAGAGCTTCTACAGGATCAAGACGTGCCGCACGCCACGAGGGGTAAAGGGTTGCTAAAAACGAAAGCCCCAAGGCCATAAAAATAATCAAGATAACTTCTTTAGGGTCTACCTTGGCAGGCAATTGGGATAGAAAGTAGATCTCAGCATTAAAAAGATCCGTTCCTAAAAAACCTTGTAAAAAGTGACGAATTTTTTCGATATTAAGGCTAAAACTAAGGCCTAAAATAACTCCTGTCAAAGTTCCCATGCAGCCTATGGTGGAACCTGTTAGTAAAAAAATCCGTAATAAAGCTCCACGGCTGGCCCCTAAAGTACGCAAGATGGCAATGTCACGGGTTTTATCCTTAACCAACATAATCAAACTTGAAATAATGTTAAACGCTGCAATGACAATAATCAGGGTTAAAATCAAAAACATAACATTACGTTCTACTTGGACGGCATGAAAAATTTGTGCATCGCTGTGTTGCCAATCAAGAGTTTTTAGTTGTTCGGGCCACTTTTCTTCAAAGACTTTTTGCATCATTCTCGCTAAATGAAGGGACGTTTCAGGGTGAGAAACAAAAATCTCAATTTGACTGACTTGGTTGGGTAATTTGAAAAGTTGCTGTGCCGTTTCCAGGGGGATAAAAATTATGTTTTTATCATAATCGTGCATTCCCACCTCAAAAATTCCTTGTACATGGAATGATTTTTGACGGGGTAAGGTTCCAAAAGCGGTGGCTGTTCCCTCTGGGACCATCATGACAACACAATCCCCAACTTTAAGATGCCATTGTTCCGCCAGACGTTGACCAATCAAAGCAGCGTCTTCTTGAAACGTTGTAAGATCGCCATGCTTAATGTTTTGGGAAATAAGGTTTTTTTGCTGTAAATCCGTGGCCGTTATTCCTTGGACGACAATCCCTCGTGCCTGGGAATGAAATAAAAGAATGGCCTGGCGTTCAATCAAGGGATAAGCCGTATCAACACCAGGAATCGGTTTAATAAACTCAACAATCGTTCCGGCGTCTTTTAACGGGGCCTTTTGACCCTGTATCATCAGATGTCCCCGCATTCCCACAATTTTGCCAAATAATTCTTGCCTAAAACCGTTCATGACAGACATAACAATGATTAGGGTTGCAACCCCTAGGGCAATTCCCACAAAGGAAAAGCCAGCGATCACAGAAATAAACCCTTCTTGACGGGGGGATCGCAAATAACGATACGCGACCATTCTTTCAAACAAAGTCAGCATCATCAAAACCTAAAATTTTACAGGGTACCTAAATGATGGTGTAAATAACGAAGTCCTTCCTCAAAGGACAGGTCTTGTCGTTCACCGGTTTTGCGGTTTTTAATTTCTAGGGTCTTTTGATCTAAGGTTTTATTGCCCACCACCACCTGCCATGGCAGCCCCATTAAGTCCATATCGGCAAACTTAACACCGATACGCTCGTTCCGGTCATCGTATAGAACATCAAACCCTTGCTTTTGAAATGTCTGATAAAGTTCCTCGGCTATTTTATCCAAACGTTCATCTCCGATTTTGGTGTTAATCAACCCGATGTGAAAGGGGGCAACAGATGTTGGCCAAATAATCCCATCTTCGTCATGACTGGATTCGATAATGGCTCCCACCAATCTTGAAACACCAATTCCATAGGATCCCATTTCTGGAATAATCGTCTCGCTATGGGGGCCTTGCACAGTTAAATTCATGGCTTTTGAATATTTAGTGCCGAAATAAAAAATATGTCCGACTTCGATACCTCTGGCAGTTTTAACATTTTCTAAAGGGATCGGACAGTTATAAGGATCATGCTTTTCATCGGCTGCCGCATACAAGTTTTGTAACCGTGCCAGCGTCATATCTTGATCCCCCAAAGTATCATAGGCAGCATCGTAATAAATCATGCTTTCACCGGTAGGGGCAACAATTTGAAACTCATGGCTGAGGTTTCCACCAATGGCGCCTGAATTTGCCTGAACAGGAATGGCAGTCAGTCCAAGACGTCGAAAGGTAACTAGATAACTTTCAAAGATTTTTTCATACGATGCTTTGGCCCCCTCATAATTGATATCAAAGGAATATCCATCTTTCATTAAAAACTCGCGTCCTCGCATGACACCAAACCGTGGACGAATTTCATCCCGAAATTTCCAGCTGATTTGATACAAAGTTTGAGGCAAAGAACGATAACTTTTGACGTATTGGCGTACAATATCGGTAATAACTTCCTCGTTCGTGGGGCCGTACAACATTTCACGATCATGACGATCCCTAAATCGAAGCATTTCTTTGCCGTAATCATCATATCGGCCGCTTTCACGCCACAAACTGGCGGGTTGTAACGTTGGCATTAAAACACGATGACAGCCGATTCGATTTTGTTCTTCAGCAATAATCGTTTCGATCTTTTGCAGAACCCGCAACCCTAACGGCAGCCAACTGTAGATACCGGCGCTGGTTTGATTAATCATTCCCGCCCGTAACATCAATCGGTGGGATGCAATTTGTGCTTCTGAAGGGGTTTCTTTTAAAGTTGGCAAAAAATAACGAGACAGACGCATCAAAGAAGCCTTTTAGCAGACATTTATTATCTTTGATTAGTATGAAAAGATCGACGTTTTGTCCAGAAGTTTAGCAGGAAATAAAGAACAGAATGGCTGGGGCACTAGGATTCGAACCTAGGGATGGCGGTACCAAAAACCGCTGCCTTACCACTTGGCTATGCCCCAATCAAGATGGATGTAGATTATCAAATCCTTTTTATTTTGCAAGTGTAAAAAAATTCAACTAATGATTGAAAAAATAAATTAATTCGTTTAGATAGAATCACGATTGTTCCATCAACAAAGAATATTATTATGTATTACAAACTTTTTTTTAGTGCCGTTATTCTGTCGTTCAGTTTTTCTATGGCCTTAGCTTTTGATAGCTTGGATCCTTTTTCTCCTTTGGAAGAATCCTCTGGGGCTTCCTTTCAAACTTTAAGAAGCCCCAGTGAGAAGCCAGAAGACTCTTCAGAAGAAGAATATGATCCCAGGTCTGATTTTAAGGAGATGGAAGAGGATGATACCCCTGTCAGAAGCTTGATAAAAAGCCTTATATGTAATCCTAACACGGAAGTTATCAACTTAAATGGTGAAAAAATAAGTGATGATGATTTAGAATACTTATCCTTTTACCTTAGCTGTAGAGCGGCTGTAGAACAAGCCAAACCTCTTCAAGAAATTGATTTAAGCCAGGCGTTATCAATTACACCCCAAGGGGTCTTAAATTTTCTGGACCATCTTCAAGATGGAATTGTTGTTCCCTTGGAGGATCAGCAAGGGGACTTTCCTTATTTTTTTGATCTTGACATTCATGAGGAAAAAGAGGGGAACGTTTATCTTAAGGAAAATAACCAACCTCTTGGTGGGTATTGTTGTTATATGCCCGAAGAGAAGGTTGTTTTAAAATTAAGATCTTTCCAAACTTCATCGGAAAACGAATCTTTTAAAAAAAATGCTGAAGATTATGCACCCGATATTATGGATAAAATGGAGATTCGCTTTCTTTAAAGTTATAGGATGTGCAAGCCTTTCGTAAGGCGATGGACACTCTTAACTTTGGATCCACTAAGATTAATGAAAAGTTAATTGTTGATTTTTTGCCACCCCCCGCCCAACAAAAGGGAGGGGGGCTAAACCCACCTTTTTACAAAAACGCTGGGCAAAACTCTTCTTATTGCCCTTTGGTCTTGTTTCAAAAAGGGGTTCTTTTATCACCTCGGTTCTTCTTGATCCTACCCCCAAAATCCTTACCAAAACGTTAATGGGAAAGAAATTTTTTAAAAACGTGCCCTTCGCATAAAGTCGTAAAAAGAGAGGTTGATAAGTTATATTATTTCACCTTTTGGTTGAAAAATAACTTTTCTTCGTTTAGAAATTTCTCAAAATTATAAAAAAATTAAAAACTCAAGTGCCTTATTATCTTTTTTTTGTGTCTGTTGTTTTATTAATGCCCACCAAGCTTTATAGTTCTGAAATAGGGGAAGATCCGAACATCATACCATCCCCCTCTTTAACTCAGAAAGTTATGGATGAAGACGAAAATAAAGAAAACGGGATACCTTTTAAAGAATCCGGAAAATCCACCTTTCATCAACCAACAGATTTGGACCTTTATGAAGAGTTGGAGCAGATCGTTTTCGACCCTGATACCCAAACGATAGATCTTAGGGGTAGAGGTCTAAAGGATTCTATCTTGCAAGCCTTGGCGTTAAACCTAGGCGTTAGGAATTACCTTGTGCCTGAGGCAGAGCCTATTCTAACAATCAACCTTCGTAGAAATCCTGAAATCACAAATGAAGGGGTTATAGAGTTTTTAAACAATTTGGATAATGGGGTTATCCTTTTACCGTCCGAAAAACAAAAAAATGGGATTCAATATTTTTTATTGAATCCTGAAATTCATCAAGTACAGAATAATATCGTCTATGATTTAGACGGCAATAAAATGGGGGTTTATTTTTGCTATCCTTCTACCAGAGAAATTCTATTACAATTATCCACCTTTCCAGAAGAAGAAGGTCTGGTTGAAAAAGCCAAGGTTTGGGCCCCCAGGGTTATGGAAAATCTTCAAATATGTTTTTCAAGCCAGCCTTTGCAATGCGATTAAAACCTGCTTTCCTATCCACAGATAAAATGCGTTGATATTGTTAAGAATAACTTAAATATTCGTGCTTTAGATAGTTTTCCAGGGTGACATAATAATGAGGACCATTATGGAACACTGTTGCTAAATCTTCGGGATCACTTTGTCTTTTTTTGACGTAAATACGCACATCCCCCACTTCCTTAAGGGAAAGGGAACTGTTAAAACTTTCCTTCCCTCGTGGAGCTTTAAAAACCACCAGCATATCAAAATCGGTTGTGCTATACTGATGATAATC
>JAJZHT010000147.1 GCA_021804455.1 Pseudomonadota bacterium
AAACATATTTTTGGATGTTAACATTTTCGTAAGGATTTTGGGGTTATGGTAAGAAATAACCTAGGTAATAAAACCTCTTTTAAAAACAAGAACAAGGGGCGATAGGATGTGTTTTGCCCATTGATTCTTGAAGGTGGTGGGTGTAGCCCCCCGCCCTTTTGATTGGGTGGGGGGTGGTTCTCAAAAACAAATTAACTTTTTATTAATCTTGATTAACAAAAATTAACTGCTGAAAGAAACCCAAAAGATCCCTAAAAAGATTACAAAAACAAATCCCTTCTGAAAATTTTAAGTGCCCCATTTCCTTAAGCTACCAGGGGTTCAGCCTTAAAAATTCCTTCTGGTGTCACCTGAATCTTTTCAACGCGCAGTTTGGCCGATTGCAATTTTTGTTCGCAGTATTTTTTTAACTGAGTGCCCCGTTCATAGGACGCAATGGCTTCCTCAAGAGGCAAACGCCCTTCTTCCAAACGTTTAACCAAAGACTCTAACTCGGCCATGGCCTGTTCAAAGCTTAACTCTTCCTGAATTTTGTCGGACATCGACTGCTCTCCCTTTCCTCTGGAATTCAGCATATTTTTTTTCCTCTTGCTTGGCAAGATTAAATATGTTAAATATGTGCCACACCACAAAGGGGTGCCTTTAATAAGGCTGAGAGGGCGCAAGCTCAACCCTTAGAACCTGATTCGGTTCGTACCGACGGAGGAATTGTGAAAGAAAGCTTATTGCCCCAGTATATTTTTTCCTTAAACCCAATCAGGTATCAGGATCGTACGATTCTGCAAGAACAGGATTTCTCCATTCCCCAGCAGAGGTGGACTTTCCTAACGGGGCCCAGTGGCAGTGGGAAGACAACTCTTTTAAAAACTATTTTAGGATTGGTTCCTGGCTTAAAAGCAGGAAAAAATTACACCCCACGCCCCAGCTATATGCCACAGCGCGATTTGTTGTTACCCTGGAAAACTGTTTGGGAGAATCTTTCATTAGGCCCCTCTCTACGCCAAAATTCGTTCTGTCAAATCCGCGCTGAAACTCTTTTAAAAGCTGTTGGTTTATACGACAGGCGCCATTGTTATCCTCACCAACTATCTTTAGGAATGCGCCATCGGGTAGCTTTGGCCCGTACCCTTATGGAAGACAGTGATTTGGTGCTGATGGATGAACCTTTCAGTGCGGTTGATATTCAAACCCGTCAAGAACTTCATCGGTTAGCCACAGATCAACTGAAAGGAAAAACCATCCTTTGTGTCAGTCATGATTGGGATGAAGTTGTCAAGTTAGCGGATCAGATTTTCATCTTAGAAGGCAGTCCCGCTTTTTGTCGTCGCCTTAGCAAAAAAGACTGTCCCAAACCTTGGAAAAAATCTTTATATGCTTAACGCCAAACCTTTCTCTTTTCAAAAACTAAAAACTCTGGGGGGAATTCTAGGTGGGTGGTACCTGATTGTTTTTTTCACCAACCTTCCGGCCTATATCTTACCAACCCCTCTGCAGGTTATGGAGGCCTTTTATGGTCAGTTCTCTTTAATTGCCTGGCACGCCAGCTTAACACTCCTACAAATTATGGCCGGCTTAATTCTGGCCAGCAGTATCGGCATTATCATGGCCCTTATTTTAGATCACTATCAACCCTTACAAGAAGCCGTCCGTCCGCTGCTTCTTATTTTACAAGCAACACCTTCCTTTATTCTGATGCCCTTATTATTAATTTGGTTCGGATTGGGTTGGACACCGAAACTCATCGTGATTTGTTTATCCGCTTTCTTCCCGGTGACAATTTGTTTTATGGATGCTCTCAAAAGAACACCTGTGGAGTGGATTGAACTTATAAAAATTATGGATGGAAAGCCTTGGCAAGCTTTAAGAATCATTCGTATTCCGGCGGCCTTACCGGGCCTTATATCTGGCTTGCGATTGGCAGCTATTCACGCCCCGCTTACGGTTCTGGCCGCTGACTGGAACGGTGCCAGTCATGGCCTTGGATACCTTATTATGCTATCCCATGGTCGGCTACAAATTGATCTGATGTTTGCCTGTTTGTTGTGTACAGTCTTGTTAACTCTAGTCCTTCATAAAATCCTTCAAAAAATTGAATCTTTCCTTATTTTTTGGCCTGCAGTATGAAGTTCTTTTTTCGCCTTTTCTTTATTTCATTATTATTTCTGGGAAAAGTTCACGCCCGTCCGTTAAAATTGACGCTGGAATGGTTATTAAATCCTCACCATGCCCCTCTCGTCATTGCCATTACCCAAGGGTACTTTAAAGAGGAGGGGCTCGAGATTCAACTTATCCCCGCTCAAGGATCTTTAGAAGGATGTATTCAGGTGGCAGCAGGGGTCGCGGATCTAGCCCTTACCAACGAGCCCCAGTGGCTCATTCAACAAGACAAAGGTTTGGTCCTGGAGCCTGTTTTAACCCTGATTGAACAACCCTTGGAGGTGTTCATCAGCCGTGTTCCTTTAAAGGAACTCTCAGGTAAAAGAATTGGTCATTCCAGCAGTGGAGTTGGATTTTCGGCCTGTGTTTTAAAACAAATTCTCGAAAACCAAGGTTTGAGAGAACAGAATATCATCGCTGTTCACACCAAATACGGTTTGATCCCCGCCCTTCTCAGCGGGCAAGTCGATGCCATTATAAATGCTTATCGCACCTATGCTGCCGCAGATTTGGAACCCCATCGTCAAGGGTTTTACATCTATCCTTATGAACAATTGGGAATTCCTCTTTTTGCGGCCCAGGTTATCGTGGCTCATCCCAGCGTTTCTCAAGAAACAAAAAGAGCCTTGCACCGTGCCTTAACAAAAGCTTGTTTTTTTTTAAAACACCATCCCGACCAGGCCTGGCAACAATTTATCCATCACTATCCCGAAATGAACACCCAAACAAACCAAAAAATTTGGCCCATCATCCTTGCTCTTTTTAAGGTTGGTCCCCTTCCCTGCAACCTTGAGCAACACAAAAAATTAAAAGATTTTCTAAAATGTTATCATCTGATCAAAAATTAATAAAAAACTTTTGCCAGAAAACCCCGAACCCTTTTATGGTGTAAGAAAGTTTTGTTTTTTATTAGAAGAGTTTTGGTTCATGACATCCTTTGATGTAATTATCGTGGGCAGTGGCCCTGGGGGATATGTAGCCGCCATTCGTGCCAGTCAATTGGGGCTAAAAGTTGCCCTTGTTGAAAAAGAAAATCTAGGAGGAGTCTGTTTGAATTGGGGATGTAT
>JAJZHT010000148.1 GCA_021804455.1 Pseudomonadota bacterium
CGAGTTTTTTTTATTTGTATGAGATGATCTTAAGGGTCTCGCCCAGCGTTATGACCCACGAACTGATGCGGGATTTTGATGTTTGTTGTACCTCTTTAGGAGTTTTGGTTTCATTTTATTATTACGCCTATGTTGCGTTACAGATCCCTTGTGGTTTGATTGTTGACAGAATCGGAACTCGAAAAATCATAACCTTGTCGGCCCTATTGTGTGCGTTCGGTACTTATCTTTTTGCAGAAAGCCATTCTTTAATAACGGCTCAATTCGGTCGTTTTTTGATTGGGGCTGGTTCAGCCTGTGCTTTTATCAGTTGTCTTAAAGTCACGGTCGAATGGTTTACGCCCCATCAGTTTGCCCTGGTAGCAGGATTAACCAATATGATGGGTACTCTTGGGGGAACATTCGGGGGGCGACCTTTGGCTACTTTGGTACAAAACTATGGCTGGCGATCGACCACACTTTTTTTGGCAGTATTGGGCTGTTTTTCCGCCTTAATCGCTTGGATTTGGATTGAAGATCATCCAGCAACATCCAAACATAGCGCCACTCAACAGGTGAAATTATGGCCAGGTTTGCGAAAAATTGCTGTTAATCCACAAATTTGGCTTGCGGCCATTGCCGGTGGCTTTATGTATCTTCCCATTTCCGCGTTTAGTGAATTGTGGGCTGTACCTTTTTTGATGTGCAGTTATGGTATAAACAGCGAGCTAGCCTCTACGGCCAGTATCATGCTGTTTGTGGGGATGGCGGCTGGGGGACCTTTCTGTGCGGGGTTAGCAAAAAATTTGCAAAATTATGTTAAAGTGATGCGTCTTTCCTCCCTTATAACGGCTCTTCTTTTCGTGGCGATCGCCTATGCTCAATGGATTCCCTTAAGTTGGATGTTTGTGTTGTTATTTATGGCCGGATTAACTATTGGTGGTCAGGTATTATGCTTTACCTGTGCCAAAAACCACAGCAGTCCTGAAGTCAGTGGCACGACGATGGCCTTTACCAATGCTGTCGTCATGATGAGCGGTGTTATTTTTCAACCTTTGTTGGGATTAATTCTAGATTTAGCGTGGGATGGGAAATTTTCGGCAACAGGAGCGCGTCTCTATAGTCCTTTGAGTTATCAAATATCCATTTTAGCAGTACCTGTTTGTTTGTTTTTAAGCTGGTATTTACTTCGTTGGTTGCAAGATGGTTATCAGACCGAAGAATAACCTTATAAATTTTTATGATACATTTTATAAAACAAATTCTCTTTGTTTGTGTTGCCCTAAGTGCAGTAGCATGGGCGACAACAGACCAGGATTTTAAGAAAGAAGAAATTTTTTCTGATGAAAGAATGGACTCTACAAAGGTTATACAAAACCAACCCGATCAGTCCTCACCTGTATCCCTAAAAGTTACTCAAAGTAGAAAAACAGAAAAACCCGATGAGAATGATTTTCATCGATCTTGGGGAATTGTTTGGAATTAAAATGAACTAAAAAGCGACCAAAAATATTTTCGAAATTAACCTTTTGGTAAGGATTTTAGGGGTAAGATAAAGATCTAGCCTAGGTGATAGAGAAATCCCTTTTTAAAACAAGAATAAAGGGGCCATAAGAGAAATTTTGCCCACCGTTCTTGTAAGAAGGTGGGTGTAGCCCCCCTCCCGTTAAGGGAGGCAGTGGGTGGGGGGTGGCAAAAAAGGAAATTAACTTTTCGTTAATTTTGGTTAACAAAAAGTTAGGAGCTCCACTTTTTTCAAAAAAAGCTTCCATCTACACACCGCTGAAGGATTGACGTTTTTGACAGCTTTGGGGGTAAAATATGTCTTTGCAGTCATACCAAATCTTTGTTTTCTGCGGTATTCAACTGTGCCTATTTAAGGGTTTCTCAAAAATTCGCTCTTATGCAATGGCCCTATCCAACAGGGATAATTCTGACAAAATAATTGATTTAATTTTAAAATAAATTTAAATCACCTATAATAGGAGAAAGATTTTATTTTTCGGGTTTTTTGGGTGGAGTTCGATCAACGTCAATACACACAGCCCAAGAATTTCTCGGGTGAACGGCCGTGGCAAGAAGTTCCTTGGTTACAACAGGAAAAACCTTCTTGGTTTGCCTTTCCTTCTCCTTTTCAGCAAGCCAAAAAAAGCCATTCTTTATCGTCTTGGGTTCCCTCTGTTGCAAGACCAAAGTCTTCTCAACCATCGCGCGCTGTGCGTAATAATGAATTCCCAGCCAAGGTACAACGTCGCCTTTTACCGAAAACGGAATCTTTCTGGCGTTATTACCATTATCATTGGCTGGATAAGGAGATTTTCTTTTCTATGAATAAATTATCGATTGCCGGTATGGTGGCAGGTCTTATGTTTTTAGGGGCCTTATTTTTTATCAGTGGTTTTCTTTTGGCTTTCAGTTTGTATGGTGTTTCTGTCCCCAAGACAATAATGAACCCCCTAAATGCTGAACTCACAGGGCACAGGCCCAGTTCCAATGCTTTTGTCCCCACGCATAAGCCAAGTGCTTTAAGGCCTGCTGCAACAGTGCCCTCTCAGTACGCAAGAGTGGGGGGAGTGGCTGTGGTTCAAGCGCCTCATTTACCCAGCCAAGGGGTAGTTCCCCAGCCGATGGCTCCCGTTCCTTCACCACCACCGTCTCCCCAACAGGATTATGCTTTGGGATACTCTGGAAATTACGGAAAGGGTTCTTACGCGGCAGCCCCTGCTGCCCCTACCAACGCTGGAGCGTATCCAGTCTATCAACCTCCTTCACCTGTACCTTATGCACCGCCGGGGCCTTATGCCCCTCGCTAGAAAATTAATGGATAGAGAAAGTGTTATGAGGGCTGTCTAGGGAGAAAGCGGGGATATTAATTTCGATTCTCTCGCCATTTTCTTTTTCCATAACATAAAATCCCACCATAATCCCAGAGGAAGTGGAGAGAGGAGTACCGCTGGTGTACTCAAAGGTTTCACCAGGGCCTAAATTGGGTTGTTCACCCACGACGCCATCGCCCCATATCTCCTCGGTTCTGCCTAAAGCATCCGTGATTTTCCAGAATCGTCTTTTAAGGTGCAAAGATTCATTACTTAAATTTTCAATACGAACATGATAGGCCCACATAAATTGACTTTCTTCAGGTATTGATTGGTTTTCCAAGTAAATAGAGTGAACAGTGACGCGAACAGCGTAGCTTGTGCAGGAATATTCTTGCAT
>JAJZHT010000017.1 GCA_021804455.1 Pseudomonadota bacterium
GACACGTTTCAATCCCTTCACCAATGGCACGACACTCCAGACTTTCGCCATTGAACTGAACGGCTCCTCCTGTTGCTTTGCCCTTGATTTTCTTGGGGCACTCAACAGCTGCTTTGCTACAGCCCTCCCTGCTCAAATAGGTCCTATGAAGAGCTTTGATATCAGCAGAAGGATAAACCTGGATTTTAGCCACCATCGCTGGATACTGGCCTTTACAGTACCAACGCCCCTCATTGCTTTGTTGCCAATAGTCAAGACAAGGATGGTATCGTAACGAGGGGGGAGGAAAAATGGTGAGAGATCGGGATTGTAAGTAGCAATCCACAAGCGTATTCTCAGCACTCTGTGTTTCTTGCCATATTTTATCAACGGACCGTTGATCCCTTATGTCTGTATTGGCTAACTCAAAAGCGGGAAGGTTTTCAGAAAAGGTGCTTGAAAAAGAAGAACGAAAACCGCCTCTTGAGGGACTCTCTGGTAAGAGAATCCCAAGAGCTCTTAAATCCTCCATCACCCTTTGCCAAGAGCATCCAGCATAACAATGCACCACAAGAGAACCGTTGTGTCCTCGTACAAGCGATAAATTCTTCCCAAACCGGTTGGGGTGAGAAGGACACTTGGTAATCCAGGAGTCCTTGTGGCGAAAAGCTTTAGCATCCAGTCTCTTCGCAAGGGTTTGAAGGTCGTCAAAACGAGGGGGAAAAATATCCATACCCAAGATTCCCTTATTGATTTCCACTGAAAAGAAGTGCGGACTGTTGAGGAAAGATTTTATCCGCGATCATGCCGCTTCCCCTTAGAGAACAATCCTCGTGCAAGGCCGTTCCTCTTGTTTTTCTGGGGGTTTTTCCTTTGAGCGGTAAAAAGCAGTGGTTGTCATTTTGCCTTTAGAGACCAACCATTCGATTAAGTCCCCTTTGTAGTAAAAGATGCGACCTGGTTTGATAAACTTTGGCCCTGTCCCCCGTGACCTCATCATGGCCAAGGTTTTCAAAGAAAGGCCAAGATACTTGGCAGCATTCAGAGTATCAAGACGTCCATCGGGATACTCAAAAAAGTTCAGTTCTTGATTCATAACGAAATGTTTTTGTGCTGTATTACAATCTATAGACCATAATAGAACTATTTTGACAAAAAGACAATACACAAGAATAAAATTGACTTTTTGTGTTGAAAGAAAACACTCATAATGTTAAATAGTAAGAAAAACGCAGAATAAGAACCAATATGGCGAAGAAAAGTGACAAAAAAGGGGGGGGCAAACTCTCCCGTTCTGAGACAGTCACCGTACGGCTGGATGCCGAACTTCGCTATCTGGTAGAGCTGGCTAAACGAAAACAAAGAAGAACTGTTTCCAGCTATATTGAGTGGGCAACCGAAGAAAGTTTATCCAAGATCCCGATGACAGAAGACCCCTTCGAGGGTCCCGTCATGCTTTCGGATCACCGAACTCGTTTATGGGATACCGATGAAGCGGATCGCTTTGTTAAACTCGCCATGAATTTTCCTTCACTCCTAACATATCAGGAGCAAATTCTCTGGAAACTTATCCGAGAAAATGGTTATGTATGGCCCCAAGGGAAAAAGGGATCTCTTGACTTAAAAAAGGTGCGTGAAAAATGGGAAGATTTTCAAAAGGTGGCTCGGGGAGATGCCAACAAGTCAATTCTCCCAAACATCGATAAAACACCCGAGGAACCTCAACAAACCGATACCCCCCAGGAAAGTCTCCTTCCTCCTCGGGAAGAGGTTTCTGCCTGAAGGAAAAACATCACCTTGAAAGAGGGTCAGAAGCGAGCGATGTTTTGAGACTCGATCTTTTAGAATTCACCACCCCCTCCTCCTCCTTGAATTGTTTATGCTGTTCAGGAATAAGCCAAACCAAGAAGCCGTCTTCCTGAGAAGGAGCCCTCGAAACTATGTGATAACAACACCCCAAGCGCTTAGGCGCTCGCAACCGTCTTTGCAGAATCTTATGCACAAAAGAGCGCGCTTCCTCTTGGGTGGCAAACGAATAATTTTTCAAACATCCCCGGCTCCCATGACGGCCAAACGCTACCGTCACTCCCCAATGCCCCAACAAAACCCTCATCACCATGATATCATAGTCACGATCTACGTTTCTTTGTCGATTCACGGCCCTCAGTTTTAAATGAAAAAGAGACATCCTTCACTCCTTATCCCCGTCTAAAATCACTCTATCCTTTTCCAATCCCCCCGCGCTTCTTTTTCCAACAGCCAAACGTTTCCGTGAAGGATCTTCTGAGCAAGGGTTGAAGCCCCACTCAATGAAACACCAACCGTTTTCTGAAGACTGTCGACGAGGCAGAAATCGCCTGCGGCCCCTTCCCATGACTCATGGGTTTCTTCGAACCTTGAAAAGGCTTTTCGCACCTGAGAACCATAGTGGGTCAGAACATAATCCCGGGCAAAGGCACTGTTAATGCTGAAATCCATCTCACCGTTGGGAGAACGTGTGGCCACAAAGTCCGTGCTGTGAATCCACGCCTGATAGGTTACAGGACCCAACGTCTGGTAAAGACTCTCTTTGACCTCCTTGTCCACTGAAGTCTCGGCCTTGGTCAGCGCTTCTTCAAGGCTTAAAGTTGGCAAAACCGTGGAATCAGAAATCGGATCTTTTTTAAGAATTTGGCAGGACGGAGATTTTTCTTCCCAAATCTCAAAGAAATGGGCGTTATGCCACGAATCCTCAATGGTTTTGGGTGTCAGAAGAAATCCGATGCTGATCAAAAAAAGATCCGAACTCTTCATCGCCTTCTTGCCCGTCAAAAACGGATTGTTGGCAACCTTGGTTAGATATTCTCGAAACCTCTCTAACGCCACGACAGGATCGTCGCCAAAATGGGACTTCTGAAGCTGTTGGACCGCTTTCTTGAAGGTTGTTTCCACAAGAATCACGGGGTGATCCAGAACAGGCAAAAGAATTTCTTTCACAGCCTTCAGAGCCTCCTCAGCAAAGGAACAATTCTCCTCGGTTCTGGGAAGATCTTGAGAGGATAGGTCGTTGACTTCAGGGAAACAGCCAACAGGATCGGAGGATTTATTTTCATTTTTAGGTAAATTTTTTGTTTGACACGCGTACGCGTTGTTTAACTGTATTTTGTATTTACGAATCAATATAGGAGGCAAAATCGGCTTGTCATGCCTGGAAATCTGCGGGGTTTCAGAATAATTTATCTCGGCAACTTGCTCAGATAAATGGGAAGTCTGACCACAGTTCTTAATCTTTAAAAACGTCTCCGTCGGTACGACCCTCAACTTGATCTGGTGGTTTTTCCAGCGAACCCTCTGAATGAGAAAAAGTCCTTGGGATTCCAATTCTCTTAATCCTCTTCCCACCGTACAAGAGGACCGTCCCATAAGACGGCCCAATGTCCCCATATCTGTCCAAGAGGTGCCATCCCCACCCTCTTCAAGGTTCTTCCTGTAAAAATGGTAAAGCGTGTTGGCCAGTTTGGCCGAAGATTCCTTGTTCTTCTGACAGGTATTCTTAACCCGCTTATTAAGAGAGACAACCTGCTCCTCTCTGTTTTTGATTGTTGTTAGGGATTTTACACTCTGTTTACATACGGTCATATCCAATGTTCTTCCTATAAAAACATTGACACAACAGGACACTATGGTAAAATCACATTGGTTTTGGTTTGTGATTGGACCAGAAGGTCTGTTCCGTCAAATAGTTACAATAAAGAAAAGGCTCTCGTTTGCTGACGAGAGCCTTTTCTGCTTTCTGAAGGGGTTTTTTCTTAAGTCCTGATTAGGACAATCCAAGCTCATTGTTTGGCTCCCCTTTTGCCTCGCGAGGTGTTATGGGAGGATGCGCCATCCATACGATGGTTCATATCCCTAAACATCTCACGCCCATAAGCTTCGTTTTTATCCATACGCTCTTCAAATCTCTTTTCTCCTCGATCCATCCCGGCTTCGATCGTGTCGATACTCTTTTTATTCAGGCGATCAAAAAAATAGCAAGTCGCTGTTGTATGATCCTCAAGACGAATAAGATGTGACCAATCCACATCACTTCTCCTGTTCTAAGTCTTCCCACGGGAAGTCTGGAAGTAAGTCTTTTTTTGTTATTTGCCCTTCTGTTATTTTCTCTATTTTTATGGCGTTGATGACTGTCATTCCAGACCGTCCACTCGTCCAATCCAAAAGCGTTTTATAAGATACTCCCACCTTAATAGCCAAGTTTTGTCTTCCTCCAACGAGTTCTGAGGCTTTTTTAACAGCTTCTGGGTTTCCTTTAGCCAATTTACGTTTCTTCTTAAATGAATTTTTTTTATGAATATCTCATTCATTGTAGAAAGTCAACACCACCTCCTAATTTTTCTGTTGACAACATAACCCCCCTTTCTACCATGCATATAAAATTCAAAAAAATGTTTGAGATAAAATAATGAACTTCCAATTAAAACAAAACCTTCCCAGCGTTTTGTCTAAATATCAAGAATGGCTCAAATTGGTTCATCATAAGCAGTTTCCCTTAATAGAAGAACAACGCAATCTTCGTGGTGATCTCAGCGGTTTCTATTTCAAGGACTAAGATTTTTCTGACTATGTCTTTGGAGAATACCCATTTCGAAAGATTCCCTTTCATTCATTCAACCCTAAAAGGAGTCTGGGATCAGGATGTGTATTTTGAGAGTGCCTTCTGGTAGACGTGACCTTTTCCAATGCTTATGGGAAACGCGCAGAATTTAGTGGCACAACCTTGCGCTCTTCAGATTTAAGTCATTCGTTTTGGATGGATGCTGATTTTGTGGACGCAGACATGAATGGAATTAAGGCTGTTGGGTCTTTTTTCAGCGGCGCTAATTTAGGAGAAGTAAAGATGATAAATGATGTGGGTTTAGCCTGGCTCATCTAAGTTCAGATGCTTGGGAAAAAGTTGAAAAAGATAGTGCTTTCTAGTGGCGAACAACATATCCATCGTACGCTTAAATTTGGGTTTTAACCTTATAAAGGCATAGGAAACAATGTATAATTACTAAAGATATTATATGTCTTTAAAAGAGAACTCTTACCTTTAACACGAGTTTGTGTCGTTTCAAGAAAGACCCAAACAGTCTCACCTTTAAACAATTGAATTCAGGAGGAATTTTTATGGAAAATAATATGGCAACGGGCATCCAAACTTATAAATGTATGCGGTGCGCAGAGGACTATGAGGTTGAGATAGAATACCCCAACTGTGATCATTTGTGTAGTTACTGTGGAATTTACCTTCGTAGTTTAGATGAGGATCAATCATGTTAACCGCTGAACAACTTCAATTGAGGAAGACGGGCATTAGCGGTAGTGATGCTGCCGCCATACGTGTAAAAAGGACACATAGGGACTGGTAAAAATGCTTTGTAACTCTTGCATATACTGGCTTTTTTCAAACTCATTTCAAGTCAATCTTGCCAGAAGTTTTTGAACCTTGAGGCTGCGAGTTCAGTATAACGGACTGTGTGTTGAATACTCTTATGTCCCAAGTAATGTTGGATGCTGCGTGTATCGACACTTTCGTTAGCCAGTTTAAATCCTGTGGCATGTTTTAACATGTTTGGGTGTACTTTGATGTTCAAACCAGAAACTTCATCCGCGCGCTTGAGAATTTTTCTAAAGGTATGGTCTGTTAGGGGTGCTTTTCTTTCAGAGATAAAGACGTAATCTGTGTAAGGATAGTCTTTTTGCACCTTCCGCAAGGCCCGTAATTCAGAACCAAACAAAGGATGGGTGGCATCAATGCCGTTTTTCCGTCTTAAAATATATATGTAGCCTTGCTGCTGTGATAAATGTTCACGGTCGCGGAATTGCTTATTTTTGGGTCGGGTTGGTAAATAATGATTGGGACGCATTTTCTGACTTTCCATAAAAAGAAACCTGGGTTTTAGACTTTCACCGTTTGCAAGAGTACCTAAACTCTCACAGAGAGGAAGGGAATTTTTCATATTTGGCAGATTAATCGGTAATTAGGTTTTATAGTTATACAGTTTAACTATAATTTGAGTAAAATGGTTAATATGTTAATTGGATTAATGGTTTAACAATATAACTGATTGACTTTTTAACCTTTAAATAGTAACAATAATTTTCTGGTTTAACTGTTTTATCCTATCCGAGATATTTATGATTTTGACTGTTGGTGGAGAGAAAGGTGGACCTGGCAAAACCACAATAGCCACAAACTTAGCTGCTATAGCTACTCAAAATGATGTTGATGTCCTTCTCATTAATACAGACCCACAAGATAGTGCTGGATATTGGGCTTCTAATAGGATGTCTATTTATCCTGCTAATAAACAGATTTCGTGTATTTCTTTAAGAGGAGATACAATTGCAAAAGACATACAGGATCTATCACAACGCTATAAGGTTGTTATTATAGATGCTGGTGGTAGAGATAGCGTTGAATTAAGAGCCTCCCTTGTTGTGACGGAGTTATTTTTGATTCCTTTGAGACCTTCTCAGTTTGATGTATGGACTTTACCAAAGCTACAAGAGTTGCTGGTAATGGTTTCGCCTATCAATCCTTCCATAAAGGCTTTTGTTGTTGCCAATCAGGTGCATCCTACAAGTTTTGATAGGGCACGTCTAGAAATGCAGAACTTATTATCTGAGTATCCAAAAATTCATCTCTTAAAAGCAATGCTTGGCAGTAGAGCTGCTTATCAGAATGCTATTTGTGAGGGGTTGTCTGTTACAGAAATGTTAAAGAAAGACCTAAAAGCAAACAGCGAAATTTTAGGGCTTTATAGTGAGGTCTTCAATGAAGCTTAAAACACCACCACCTTCTTCAAATTTTTTGAATGTTTCTATTGATGAAAGGGTAAAGGAGTTTATTGGTGGGGCTAAAAAAGCGTCTATTCCAGCGGAGGCAACACCAGATTTTCCAAAAGAAACAGTAATTCGTGATGGTTTTTCAATGCCATTGGACGATTATAAACTTATAGATCAAGCGAGAAGAAAGGCTCTATCTTTAGGACTAAGTGACATTGAAGGTGTTACAAAAAGTCACATTTTACGTGTTGCTCTGAGATTATTGGAAAAGACAAGTGATGAAGATTTTATAAATATGTTTGAATTAACAAAACCCGAAAGAAAAAAGAATATGAAATTCCGTTAGGAAACTTAAAAAATATTAATGTCCCCTTCGGGGATATAAAATCCCTCGCCTTGAGGCGAAGGGGACGTATAATGAAGTCGCCTAGCGACGAATAGCGGTGTTAAGATGAGGAGTTATCGGAAGAATAGCCATAGTAAGTATGATTTAAAGGTTCACCTAATTTGGATTCCTAAGTACAGAAAACGTGTTTTAACAGGGAAGGTTGCTGAAAGAGTGCGAGATTTGTTGAGACAGGTTTGTATGGAACATGAGGTTCATATCATTTCTGGTAAAGTTGCTTCAGACCATATCCATATGTTTGTATCTTATAGGCCGCAAATAGCCCTGAGCCAATTGGTACAATATCTCAAGGGAACAAGTTCCCGTATTTTACTCCAAGAGTTTGCTCATCTTCGTAAACAATTTTGGGGAAGGCATTTTTGGGCCAGAGGATATATGGCTATCAGTTCAGGCAATATAACGGATGAAATGATTCAGCATTATATCGACGAGCAGGAAGGCGAACCTATAGACGACAATCAATTTCTAATTGATTCAACTTTATAACCCCTCAGTTTATAACTGAGGGTTGTTTAGTTCTATATTGAATCCGATTGAAAAATAGATTTTTAAGCAAAGAAAAAATCTGCTGTTTTCGATGCTTTTTCAGTTTTCCAGGTCTTGAAAATCACGTTCACTAAAGAATATCCTTCGGTTCTTCAAGTTCTGGATTCATAAAAAAACCATTGACTACCGTTCAAAAGAATCTTTGTAATAGGGGATCATCGCAAGGTTTTGTTTCGCAGGAATGTATGGTGTTTTTATTACGTTTATGCTTGGTTTTAATTTGGGTTCACCCTGGCTCTTGGGCTGTTGATTTTATCAAAAGTCAGGATCACTTGCGTTGCCAAGTTTATGCGGACGCACGTGATGAGAAACAAGCCCAACTTTACACGAACAAAATCAATAACGTTTTAACCGATCCCCAAAAGATTGACCATAATCGCTCAGCCACCGAAGAACAGAGAGAAATCATCTATAAGGCCCTGTTTGGTTCAATAATGGTTCATAATACTAATCCTCAATACTCTTTCCCTTTAACAAAAAATGATCCACGATACCAAAGTCATATCAATGCCTTAAATATCGTGAATAAAGTGGCCTATGGGCTGTGGTTACGCGTATTGGCGGGGGATTATGTTTACACCTTTGATCACATGGACTCCCATTCATGGAGGCAGCAATTCTCTTATGAAAAATCAGATTGTGACAAGTTGCTGACCAAAAATTTTATTCGCTGGTTTTATGAGGCTTTGGAATCTTATCGTCATGAACTCAATTTTTTTGCCGGTATGGTAACACCCGAATGGTTTGCCAACGTATCAAAAGAATTTTCAAAAGGTAGGGATGCCAAAGAACAAAGCTTTAAAATTACTGTTCCCCCTCATTGTTCCTACGCTGCGGTGTTTAAACCCGCCCATTCCCCAACCCACAATCCAGCTAGCCGAGAGCGTCAGGTTCAGGTGGAAGTGGTTTGTTGGTTATTAGCAAAAGCAGCGGGCCTGTCCCATGTAGTAAACCCTGTGATCCCCGTAAGTTTCAATAAGGATAAGGATTGCTTGGTTATTGATCCTTATACCCCTCAGGGTACCCTTGAACCCTTTGTGGGGGTGATGGTTGAACGGTCCTCATTCGGAGTCCCAAACACGGTGGGACGCTACAGCCAAGACATGGTCTCTTTTTTAAAAAGGTCTTTGGTTTATTCTGAAGTTTTCAAAGATTCGTCCCCTAAAAATACTTTCTTCGCACCTACAGTCGGCTCTTTTAATGACTATTTTACAAGCGGTTCGCCAAGACACCCTGTCTCATCATGCAATTTTCTACAAAAGATTGCGACCAGCACAGATCAAAAATTTAAGGATTTGCAGTTTTTTAACCAAAAAATTTCGGTGGATGATTTGGCAAGCTTGATGGCATTTTGGCATTTAACATTACAAGAGGACCCGAATCCATCCAACATCCTTTATCGTTTCGCAGAGGACAGGATTGTGCCAACCGTAATGGATTATGGCGTGGCCTTGGGCCGTCATCAAAATATTGGCCTAAGGATTCCTTCCATTCATATGTTAAAGCAAGCCAAGGACCCTATCCCTGACGTGACGAAGGAAAAAATTCAACAAATTTCTGAGAAGCGCCTGAATCAAGTGATGCGGGGGTATAAATTTGAAGCGGCTCAAAAGGGTTTAATACAACGCCTTGAAAATATTAAGAAAGAGTTTTCTAAACCTCACGTGACAATCCGTCAAATGATTCATCGTTTATTACCGCTTCATATGACGTTCTACAAGAATACTGGGGATCAAAATTATCTGCTTCATTTTAAAAAGGAACAGTTTCTTGCACATCATAGTTTATGTGAATCAAAGAATCTCAGCCTTGTTGATCCTCTTTTCGAATCTTGTAACCCTTTAGGTTCTTTAACTCCCATAAAATCGGATAATGGTAAAAATTGGTATAGGTATCCATTCTTGGACTATGTCTTTTCCGCCGACCAGAAAACCTTTCAAGAGGGAGAAAATGAGGGTAAAAATTTGAAAGGCTATCTTCAAGGTCCTCTTAGCCTTGTTTATTAACCCCTTGTGAGAGAATGGTTCTATAAAACCTGAATCCAAACGATCAAGATAAGTTGTTATTCTGATCAAGAATAGCTAAACTGAGGCCTTGATTGATACCAAGGTCTTAAAAAAGACGCATACATGATCGCTTATATTCTTCGCCGCCTTTTTTTAATTATTCCGACGCTCTTTGGCATTATGTTGGTGAATTTTATGATTATTCAGGCAGCACCGGGCGGGCCTGTACAGCAAATTTTGGCAAAAATAAGAGGGCAATCCTCTGATGTTGACAGCCGATTTGGAGGTGGACAACAAGATCTTCAACTTGACACCTCGGCACCCTATGAAAGTGGTTATCGCGGCCTTCAAGGAATTGACCCGGCTCTTATTAAAGAACTGGAACATCAATTCGGATTTGATAAGCCCGCCTATCAACGTTTCTTCATTATGATGGCGAATTATGCAACGTTTGACTTTGGGAAAAGTTATTTCCGCGACCAAAAGGTTGTAACATTGGTTGCGTCTAAAGTCCCAGTTTCGGCCTCTTTGGGGGTTTGGACGACTCTGCTGGTTTATTTTATCTCCATTCCCTTGGGCGTTATAAAGGCTGTACGGGATGGATCGCGTTTTGATATTCTCAGCAGTATGGTAGTGGTTATCGCCTATGCTGTCCCCAGCTTTCTTTTTGCCCTTTTTTTAATTGTCATGTTTGCAGGAGGGAGCTTTTGGAGTATCTTTCCTTTACGGGGGCTGGTATCGGATACCTGGGCCCATTTGACAACAGGGGGTAAGATAATAGATTACTTATGGCATTTGATTTTACCGATCAGCGCTATGGTTATAGGGGGATTTGCTAAGTTAACGCTTTTGACAAAAAATTCCTTTTTAGAAGAAATCAACAAACAGTACGTTATTACAGCTCGCGCAAAAGGGCTCAGCCAAAAGCGTGTCTTATACGGTCATGTGTTTCGTAATGCTATGCTGGTTGTGATTGCAGGGTTTCCCACAGCTTTTATTCACATTTTGTTTACTTCCTCTTTATTGATAGAAGTCTTATTTTCTTTAGATGGGCTGGGACTTTTGGGATTTGAGGCAGCGATGAGTCGTGATTATCCGGTTATGTTTGGAACTTTATATATGTTTACGTTGTTAGGAATGGTTTTACATCTTGTAGGGGATTTCCTGTATATGATCGTGGATCGGCGCATTGACCTTAGTGCTGCAAGGGGATAACTTTATGGCACTCTCTCCTCTTACGCAACGACGTTTGCAACAGTTCAAAGCTAATAAGCGCAGTTTTTTTTCTCTGTGCTTATTTTTAGGATTTTTTTTCCTGACTTTGATGGCAGAATTTATTGCGAATGATCGACCCTTGATGGTCTGTTACCAAGGACAATTTTATTTTCCTGTCTTTAAAGAATATCCTGAGACAACTTTTGGGGGAACTTTTGAAACAGCCACTAATTATCGAGATCCTGTTGTTAAAGAATTGATTGAATCAAAGGGGTGGATGCTTTTCCCTCTCATACCGTATGGTGTTTCTACAGTTAATTATAACCTTCCCGTTCCTGCACCGGCGCCCCCCTCCTTACAAAATTGGTTAGGAACAGATGATCAGGGACGCGATGTTTTAGCGCGCTTGATCTATGGCTTTCGTATTTCGATTGTCTTTGGCCTTGTTCTAACATTTTTTGCTTCTATGATTGGTATTTGTGCAGGAGCTGTTCAGGGGTATTTTGGGGGGCGCATCGATTTAATAGGGCAACGGTTTATCGAGATCTGGAACGGTTTGCCGATTTTGTATTTGCTGATTATTCTTTCCAGTATGATTGAACCTAATTTTTGGTGGCTTTTGGGTATAATGCTGCTTTTCAGTTGGATGTCCTTGGTGGGCGTGGTTCGGGCCGAGTTCTTTCGGGCACGGACGCTGGATTATGTTCGTGCTGCCGAGGCTTTGGGGGTTTCCACTCCTCGTATTATTGGACGTCATATGTTACCCAATGCAATGGTAGCGGCCTTAACCTATATTCCCTTTATTCTTAACGGTTCGATTACAACCTTGACATCGTTAGATTTCCTAGGGTTTGGTTTGCCACCTGGATTTGTCTCTTTAGGAGAGCTGTTAACACAAGCCAAAAATAACATTCATGCTCCCTGGCTTGGGTTAACGGCTTTCTTCTCAATTTCTTTATTATTAAGTTTGTTAATTTTTATTGGCGAGGGCGTGCGAGATGCTTTTGACGCCCGCAAAATTCGAATCTAGACTTTTATGACATCTTCACCCTTATTAACTATTCAAAATCTAGGAGTTGCCTTCCGTCAACCCAATCAACCGGATTTTATCGCTGTTGAAAATATATCTTTAAGTTTGGATCGGGGACAGACGTTAGCCTTGGTTGGCGAAAGTGGTTCAGGAAAATCTGTAACAGCTTTGTCCGTTTTGGGTTTGCTGCCTTACCCTCAGGCCTACCATCCAACCGGTTCTATCCATTTTCAGGGGCAAGAGCTTTTAAACCAACCCGAGGCTATCCTTCGATCCATTCGGGGTCGAAAGATTGGTATGATTTTTCAAGAGCCCATGACCGCTCTCAACCCTCTGCACTCTCTTGAAAAACAAATTGAGGAACCTTTAAAAGTTCACCTGGGACTGAGTCAAAAACAAAGCCGAGCCCGCGTGATTGATCTGTTAAAAATGGTGGGTTTTGCGGATGGTCAGGATCGGTTAGAAGCCTACCCTCATCAGTTGTCAGGGGGGCAACGTCAACGCGTTATGATTGCTATGGCTTTAGCTTGTGAACCAGAATTGTTGATAGCGGATGAACCAACGACAGCTTTGGATGTGACCATTCAAACAGGTATTTTGGCCCTGATTAAACAACTACAAAAGCGTTTTGAAATGGGGTTACTCCTGATCAGCCATGATCTGGGAATGGTTTCCAGAAATTCTGATCAAGTGGCCGTGATGCGTCATGGATGTATTGTTGAGCAGGGAGAAACTACCCATGTTCTTTCAAGACCTCAGCATTCTTATACAAAACATTTATTGGCGTCCGAACCATCCGGACACCCCCATCCTCTTTCTGAGGAAGCTTTAACGGTTCTTGAAGCCAAAGAAGTTAAAGTAGAATTTCGTCAATTGGCCAATTTTTGGGAATTTTTTGTAGGCAAAGCAGAACGAGTTTTAACGGCTGTTGATAATGTTTCTCTAGACTTAAAGCAAGGAGAAACCTTGGGAATTGTCGGAGAAA
>JAJZHT010000018.1 GCA_021804455.1 Pseudomonadota bacterium
GTAAACAAAGTTCCAATAGTCATTCCCCCCACAATCACCCATCCTAACTGACGCCGGCTTTCCGCGCCGGCTCCGGTGGCAAAGGCCAGGGGCAACGCCCCCAAAACCATGGCAAACGTCGTCATTAAAATAGGACGCAGGCGCAATCTACAGGCTTCAACAATAGCCTCTGAAAGAGAAGTCTTCTTTTCATCCCGCAGCTTGTTAGCAAAATCCACCATCAAAATTCCATGTTTGGTAATCAAACCAATTAAAGTAATCAAACCAATATTAGAATAAAGATTCAGTGTTCCTCCGCTGATCATGGCCAATGTAATCACCGCACCAGCTAAGGATAAAGGAACACTTAAAATAATAATAAAGGGGTCACGCCAACTTTCGAACTGGGCAGCCATCACCAAATAAATAAAGCAAATAGCCAAGGCAAAAATAAACTGCATGGTTTTGCTTTCTGTTAAGAAACGTTTGGTGTCACCGATATAATCCAGACGGGCATCCGATGGCATAACCTCCGAAGCAAGGTAGGAGACCAACTCAACTCCATCTCCTACACTAAAGTTGGGTTTTAAAAAGGCATTCATCGTAATAGCACGAGTACGATTATGGTGGTGAATTTCAATAGGCCCAGCCCGCGAATGAACACTAACCAGTTCGGATAAAGGCACTAAAGTACCGTCTTTATCTCCTGCTTTAACAAACAGATTGGTAATATCATGGGGACTGGTACGGGCACTGTTTTCAACCTCGACTTTAACGTCATACAATTTGTTGTCACGCTTAAAAGTGTTAGCCTTACGACCGCGAATCAAGGCATCAATGGTGTCAGCAATGGTTGCAGGTTCAATATTCAATGAAGAAACTTTATCACGCATAATGGTAACCGTGAAATCCTCGGTATCGCCTCGGATTTCTGATGTAACGGCCATAATTTTACCGGACATATACAAGGACGCTGTCATGTTATGGGCGATATCTTTTAATTCACGATAAGATTTATTGCCACGAAGTACAAATTGAACGGCTCGGTTATCATCGCCGCTAATCCCTGAGGAACCACTGCTAATTTTAGCCTCAATGCCCGTAATATCCTCAAGTTTTTTACGAATCTCCATCGTAACGTCATCCGTAGAACGCTGACGATCATTTTTTAATTGGATACTTCCATCAAAGGTGGGATTCACAATTTGAGTAACGCGCCGTTCCACTTCAGGAAGGCTACCCAAAATATCGTCAATTTTATTAACGTATCGTTCTGTATATTCTAAGGTTGCTGTTTGGGGAGCCTGACCTTCCATATTAATCCAGCCTTGGTCCTCGCGAGGGGTTAATTCTGAGGGAAGTCTTTGATGGACTAAATACCCTATACCCGCAAAGACAATCGCTGCCAAAACAACATAATGACGATAAGACAAACAAAGCCTTAAATAACGGTCATAAATATTTTCGATTTGAACCAACCACTCGTCATTACGGAAACGATTGATAAGCTTTTGCAAAGGATTAAAAGGAGAAAGAAATGTGAAATTCTGTGAAGAGGAGTGCTGAGGTTTTAACATACGGGCACACATCATGGGCGAAAGTGTCAAAGCAGCAAACCCTGAAATTATAACAGCCCCTGCTAAAGTGATGGAAAATTCCGTCAGCAATTTACCCGTTAAACCCTGGGCTAAAGAAACAGGGGCGTACACCGCGGCCAAAGTTAAAGTCATAGCAACAACCGCAAAGCTGATTTCTCGTACGCCTTTAATTGCCGCCTGAAAGGGTTTTTCACCTTGTTCGATATAACGATACACATTTTCCAGAATTACAATGGCATCATCCACCACCAAACCAATCGCCAGAACCATGGCCATTAAAGTAAAGGTATTAATGCTAAAATCCAAAAGATACATAATGAACAACGCACCAATCAAAGAAACAGGAATGGTGATCAAGGGAATGAAAGAAGCCCTGGCCGAACGCAAGAATAAAAAGACAACCAGAACAACCAAGGCTGTCGCCTCAAAAATGGTTTTGTACACCTCCTGAATCGATTTTTCGATATAGATGGTTTTATCGCTCCCCACATGGATTGACATTCCCTCTGGCAAATGTTGCTCAATTTTTTCTAAAGCGACTTTAATACCCCGAGCCACGTCGATGGGATTGGCTGTTGACTGTTTAACCACACCAATACTGATACCGGGCTTTCCATTATAACGCGTACGGGTTTTACGATCGCTTGAGATAACTTCTGCCCTCCCAATATCACGAAGTCGAACCAGATGGTTTTTACGGGGGGCAACAACAAGGTTTTCGAATTCCTCTGGTTTTTCTAGGTTTGCCACCGTTGTCACTAAATATTCTCGATCCCGGCTGATTAATTTACCAGCTGGTTTTTCAATGCTTTGCCGTTTCAGAGCTGTTATGACTTCTGAAACCGTAATGTTGTAGGCCGCCAGCTTTATGGGATCGAGGAAAATGTTCATTTCATACAGTCCTGACCCCAAAACATCGACACGGGCCACACCACTTAGGGACTCTAAATCTTTTTGAATTTCACGCACGGCATAATCATGAAGCTCATTCGTGGAAAGTTTGTCGCTTGTCAGAGCCAAAGTTATAATCGGTTTTTCCTCGGCACGAGACTTCGTTAAAATAGGTTCTGTTGACTCATCAGGGAGCTTATCGCGTGATTTACTTAATCGATCGCGGATATCATTGGTCGCATCATCGACACGACGTTCAGCGCGAAATTCCAAGGTGACTTTGCTATCTTCAGTGCTGCTGATGGAGGTAATGCTTTCAACCCCTTCAATACCAGCCACCGCATCTTCAATCACACGGGTAACCTGGGCTTCAACAATTTCAGGTCCCGCTCCGGGAATGCTGGTTTCAATGGTGACAAACGATCGTTCAATTTTTGGGTATTGTTGCAAAGGCAAACGATACCCCCCCACCAAACCAATAAGAACAAGAACAAAAGTCATCACCCAGGCAAAGACGGGTCTTTGAATACAAACTTCCGATAGTTTCATCTTTTTTGTCCAATCTTATAGTTCAGCTTTGAGTCCCAGGGCTGGTTTTATGGGGTGAGGGGGAGGTCTTATCCCCTGAATCTTCAGACTTTTTTTGATCCTGGGTAGATTTTTCTTTGCCTTCTTCATGGGCAGAGATTGACTGGGGTTGAGTAGAAGGATTTCCCGGTTTTGTTTTGCTGTCAGTTGCTTTTTGATCCGTCTCTTTTGTTGTCGAGGTTTCCTTCTTGGCCGCTTCTTCCTCAAAATTTGAAACCTTAACACGGACACCATCGCTTAATTTTAACTGTCCAGCGGTAACCACGACCTGTCCTGGACGTATACCTGCAATAATCTCAATCTTACCATTTTCCCGAACCCCGGTTAAAATGCGACGACGGGAAGCCTTACCTTTTTCCACAACCCAAACAAATTCAATCTCGCCTTCCCGATCAACGGCAGCCTCATCCACTTGTATCGTATCACCTTGTTCCCCAATAATCAGGCCAATGTGGGCAAAAAGCCCTGGACGTAACAAGTTATCTTCATTCGGAATAGACCCACGAATCGCAATGCTGTGGCTTTCAGTTTCAACTTTTGCATCAACCGCCTCAACGGTTCCTTTGAAAATACGATCTTTGAAGGCATCAATCCGAACCTCAATTGTTTGGCCCACACCAATATCATGGACGTGCTTTTCAGGAACCTTAAAATCAACCTTAATTGGAGTTGCATCAACAACACTTACAAGATCTTGAGCAGCCTGAACATAGGCGCCAACACTGACATCAATTAATCCAATGGTTCCTTCAAAGGGTGCTTTAATTAAAGTTTTATCGACACGGGATCGGGCAGCATCCAGGCGCGCCTCTGCGATCGACAGCTCAGCACGGGACTTATCGTAATCTTTTGTACTGCCAATTTTTTGTTCGTGTAATTTTGCAATACGGTCAAAATCGGCCTTACGAAGCACCATTTCTGCCTCGGCCTGTTTCAACTCTGCTTTTGCGTCAGCATCCTCGAATTGGATGATGGGCTGATCTTTTTTAACACTGGCCCCTTCTGTGAAGAGAAGTTCTTTAATACGACCGTTCATTTCGGAGCGAATCGTAACAGAGGCATTGGCGCGAATTGTACCAACCGCGACAATTCGTTTTGTCATAGTTCCGGTTTTAACCACCTCTGCCTCAACCGTAACAATACGACTTTGACGAGCGGCTGTATTCTCATCGGATTCCAAAACGTAAGTACAAAAAGACCGGACAACAGGTTGCATAGCCTTAAAAACAAGCCAAAGGGCAAGCATTCCAACAATAATTCCCAAAGTTAACATTAAGGTTGTATTACGGCTTTGTTGTAAATGCCGCTTCAATTCTAAAAATTTCGAAAACATAATCTTTTTGCTCTTAAAGCTCTTAGGGAAAAATGGACTTCCTTTACTCATACCATATTCTTACTATTTCCGTATCCAAATTTTTAAGGGTTGACGTGACAAAGTCCTCTGTCATATAACAGTAAGGTATTTTTTGTCCTACGAGTTTGTGGGCCCTTAGCTCAGTCGGTAGAGCATCTGACTTTTAATCAGGGGGTCGAAGGTTCGAATCCTTCAGGGCCCACCAATCAAATAAAAATAAATAAGACGTTGGACAAAATTTTGAGTTTGGTTAAGCCGGTTTAGCTCAGTTGGTAGAGCAACTGATTTGTAATCAGTAGGTCGAGAGTTCGAGTCCCTCAACCGGCACCAGGAAAACTGCGGATTTTATCTTCCACAGTAATGTATAAATTTCCTTGGGTATACGCCGGGTATACTTTTGAGACTCCCTAGCCTACAGCAAAGTAAAACTATTTTCCAAATCTCTAGAAATGGGGCTAAAAAGGCTAAAAAACGGTAAAAACTAGTGTTTCTGCGGATTACAGCCCCCTGCCAAAAGGCTAAAGAGGGGCTAAATGTTGCTAAAAGTAACTTTATAAAACTTAAGCAGCATTCGTGAACGATAAAGCCGAAGCGATATAAAATGGTTATAGGTTATAAGATTGGAAGAGGTGTTCGATGGAGCATTGATATTTTCTGCGGAAGGTTTTGGCTTGAGCCCATTTGTGTTCAATAGGATTAAGGTCTGGGCTGTAGGCTGGCAGATACTGTAAAGTATGACCGGCATTTTTTATCGTCATTTGCATGGTTTGGTTTTTATGAAAAGCAGCATTGTCCATAACAAGGATACTATTGGGTGGCAGCTTTGGCAGTAAGTCTTTTTCTATCCAAGCTGTAAAGACTTCTGTATTAATGTTACCCTGGAAGAGGCTCACCGTTAAGAGGGCCTTACCGATAAGAGCGCCAATGACATTAGTTCTCCCTTTAGCGCCCCAGTCATGTTTTCCATAACATCGATGTCCTTTTAAGGCATACCCATGAGTTCTTGGCATATCATGGGCAAACCCTGACTCATCAACATAAACAATCGTCCTATCAGCTTCTTGATAAGCTTGTATCATCTGACAAAATGCATGCCGTTCTTCTTCTTTGGCCTTGGGATGATAAAGAGTTTTTTTTAAACGTTATCCCAAGACGCTTCAAGGCATCCCGGATACCCGTTGGGCTTGCTTTCAAACGCTTGGCTCTTTCATAATGATAAGCATCAGGATAAGCCTCAACATCTTTCCTTAAAGCTTCTCTGTCTATCTTTAGGGAAGGCTTATTGCGCCCCTTCTTAGCCATTAAACGCTTTGTCCAACGCAAAACACTCATCTTACCGATACCAAAGCGTTTAGCAACTCCTTCCATCGTCAATCCTTCCTTGCGGCGAATCAACAATACCTTACGGCGAAAATCTAGCGAATAGGTCATACACCCTACTATAACCATTTTATATCGCTTCGGCTATAAATCATAGATTTTTTTATTCTTTTCCTTCCTCAACCTTTTTTTGCCACAGCAGTCTTCTTAATGACTCTTTCACCAGAAGAGAATGCTTTATCGTCGTTTTTCTCCTAAGGTGTGCTGAGTTTAGTAATTTTCTCTAATTTTGCCATGACCTAAGCAAGTTACATAAATTTAGGCTGCTATCGCAGAGAATTCCTAGGTTTAAGAGGGTTTGGCTATCCCAAAGGAGTGCAAGCTAATACCTCTCCATTCCCCTAAAAAGCATCAAATAACGCTGTTTTGTATCAAATTCGTCACTATTCTATCAAAAAAGCACAAATACTATTAAATACTATTGTTTTAAACAATAATAAAAGTTTATAATTTACATTTTTGTTTTTTAATCGCATACTGTTCAGTATAAGAGATGACCTCTCGCTTTTTCATAACACCTTTAATTAAGGATTATTACCTATGAGTTTAACCTCTCACCAGAAAGTTTCCCCTCTTTTATCGCGTCGTGAAGCGGCTGAGTTTTTAGGCATTCGGGAAAGTACGTTGGCCATTTGGCACGCGACGGACCGTTACCCTCTGCCTGTAATTAAGGTTGGTCGCTTGGCGCGGTATCGGCGGGAAGATTTAGAACAATTTCTACACCAACGGACAACCCCTCATACGTCTCAAGGCTAAGGAGGTGACCATGTTAAAAACTAATTCTGATAAGCCGTTGTTAACTCAGGGTCTGTTATTTGATGACGTCCTGACAGGATGCCTTAAGCAAGAGAACGATGACTCTGCTAGGCCAACGGCTTTCCCTTTTGAAGGGCAAAAGCGGACAAGAAAGCTGATAAGGAGAAGGACCATAAAGCCCGCCTTATCCAGGATTCCCTATCGGCAATTACCCTTATGTTTTAGGGAACAAGAAAAAAGGGCTGCTGGCTTTACTAGCTCAACAGCACCTTAGAGATAACGAAAGTCTCAGACAGAGCGCCCAGCGAAAGTTCTTTGTCTGAGTCGATTACTATAAGGAAAGTATAGAATGATTGTAGTCAACAATCCAGTTGAAAAGACACCCTTATCTCCTGTTATCCACGAGTGTCTGCAAACGTTAGGAGCTGACACTCAAGATTTAGACAAAAGTTTTTCCTTTGAGAGCTGGACGCGCTGGGGGAAGAATAACCGTTATACGGCTAAACTGATTCGTGGCAGGAGGGGCAATGAAGGGATTGTGTTTCAAGATTTTGCTTCTTGTGATAAACCCAAAATTGCTTTCTTTCAAGAGGTTCCAGACTTATCTGACGAAGAGATCAACCATCGCAAGACGCTGACAGAACAAGCGTATCAAGAAGCCGTTGCCGAAATGCAACGAAAGCAAGAAGAAGCCGCCATCCTGGCTAATCATCTTTGGCAAGAAGCTTCTCAAGAAGGACACTCCAACTATTTAAAACAAAAGCAGGTTTTATCCTATGGTCTGCGTTTTAGCGCCGATCGGTATGGGCGTTTCTTGGTTATCCCCTTATACGATACCCAGGGTAAACTTTGGAATGTGCAAAAGATTTATGATCCCCAGCCTGATCCGTCTAATCATAAATGGTTTTTAACGGGAGGACGGAAAAAGGGTTGCTTTTATGTTCTGGGCCATCCTCTCCGTCAGGAATCGGTGGGTAATCCTTATCTTATTTGTGAGGGATACGCGACAGGCGCCAGTCTTCATGCAGCGACGGGCCTATCGGTGGTGGTTGCTTTCGATGCTAATAATCTTGACCCTGTGCTGGCTTCCCTTCAAGAGGCTTTGCCCAGTTTAGAAGTTATGATTGCGGCTGATAATGACCAATGGCACGCAAAGGGTGTCAACAAAGGTTTAGAAGAAGCCCAAAAAGCGGCTTCTGTGTTTGGCTGCTCTGTCATCTATCCAACCTTTAAGGCTGAGCATCATGTTTTAAAACCGACAGACTTTAATGATCTCCACTGTCTTGAAGGCTTAGAGGCGGTTCAAAACCAAGTTAAACTTGCAAGACACAAGGACGTTTGGCATAATCCCCAAACAATTCATCATGACCTTTTACCTGTCGAACCACTACCGTTGGCCATGGTACCGGAATCCTTAAAACTCTGGTTACAGGATATTTCTTACAGGATGCAATGCCCTTTAGAACAGGCGGCTATTCCAGCGTTAGTTATGATAGGCAGTGTGATAGGAGCGGGTTGTTCAATCCGACCCAAGCGTCATGATTCTTGGATGATTGTTCCAAACCTTTGGGGCGGGATTATTGGTCCTCCTAGCAGCTTAAAGTCCCCTGCGCTTGCTGAAACTCTGAGTCCTCTGGTTCATTTAGAAAAAGAAGCACGAGAAGAGTTTCAAGCTGAACAAGAAAATTATCTCCGTACTCTAGAAGCCTATAAAATTATGAAGGACGCCAAAGTCTCGCAGATTAAAAGCGGTCTTAAATCAAGCCAGGGCAGTTTATCCTATGACATAATTGCAGGAGAAATGAATCAGCTTGAGATCCCTGAAGAACCCAGTTGTCGGCGTTTTAAGACCAACGATACCACGATTGAGAAGATGACGGAACTGTTAGAGCAAAACCCGCGAGGTTTGATGCTTTTTCGGGATGAGTTGATGGGGTTATTAACCATGTGGGATCGTCAAGGTCGTGAAGCCGATCGGGCTTTTTACTTGGAAGCATGGAATGGATATGGTTCTCATACAACCGATCGTATTGAAAGAGGAACCACCCACTGTGATCATATGTGTGTGTCAATTATGGGCGGGACACAACCCACCAAAATACTGCGTTATCTGCAAAAAGCGATTCGTGGCATCGACAATGATGGCTTGGTTCAGCGTTTTCAACTTTTTGTTTATCCTGATGACCACAAAAATTGGAAGCTGGTTGATCACTATCCTGATCAAGCGGCAAAACAGAAAGTTTTTCAAATTGTTAAGACGATTAGCGAGATGGACTTTATACATCAGGGAGCTTATCAAGAGGAAGAAAAGGGTATCCCTTATTATCGGTTTTCTCAAGAGGCGCAAGAGCTTTTTTATGAGTGGCTAACAGAGCTTGAAACGGTCAAACTTCGTGGTTCTGAAGACCCTATTCTTGTGGAACATTTAGCAAAATACCGAAAACTCATGCCGGCGCTGGCTTTGATTTTTCATGTTATTGAGGTAGCTAATGGCACAGCTGACGGGGATGTCTCGCTAGAAGCAGCCCAAAAAGCAGCGGCCTGGTGTGATTTTCTCGAACTCCATGCCAAGCGCATCTATGGTATGGCACGGAACATCACGCTTTCTGCAGCCGCCATCCTGTTTAAAAACCTTAAGCAACATAAGTTAGAAAACGGGTTTACCGTGCGTGATGTTTATAGGAAAGAGTGGAGTCTTTTATCGGATAAAGAAGTGGCTCAGGATGCTTGTGACGAACTGGTTCATCTTGGATGGTTAAAGGAAATTGTTACCGAGACGGCGGTTGGCCAAAAAGGAAAAGTTACTTATAAAATTAATCCCAAGATAGGAGCTAAGCTATGAGTCGGTGGTTAGCAGAATTTAAACGTAAAACAGATACCAGCCCCACAATGTCGGGAATGTCGGTGTATGACCTAAGCCTTTTAGGAAAAAATACAGCTCTCCAGAAACAAGGTGGGCGTTTGGGGGCTGATAGGGATAAGGGCGACCAAGAGATCACCTTAAAGGATTTTAGGAATGATCTTGAAAAGATTTTTAACGCCATGAGCGCCTTTTTACAAAAATATCAACCTCAGGCTTCTCTTATCATTCCTAAAAAAGATACTATCGATCAGACAGCAGAAGCAGCTCTGGCAAACAAGTTTTTGAGTGGCTTGCAGGAGGAATTGCCTTATAGAAAGGAATCTGAAACGTTGCCTGCTCTCGTTGCTTCACTGACTCTTTCCCCTCCTATGAAGAGTGCCTACAAGCTTATAACCAACCTTAGCGAAGCCCACGTTATTCTGGCTGATTTAGTCGCCAAGGGAGAGCTTGTAGGATTGGATATAGAAACCACGGGGTTATTTCCGCATGAAGGGGCTAAGGCACGTTTGTTGCAGCTGTCGCCTCAGGAAGGTCCGGTTTATATTATTGATTTATTTGAGGTAGGGGGACTGGCTGCTCTTCAAGAACCTTTGTCCCACCTCAAGGCGGTGGCCCATAACGCGGTGTTTGAGATGAAGTTTTTTAAAGCAGAAGGGATTGACTTAACCTTGGATTGTACCCTGTTAGCTCATCATGCGTTGACAGGCGAGATGAGCAAACTGTCAGACTTATGTCAGCACTATTTAGGTATTGAGCTGGATAAAACCCTCCAAACGTCAAACTGGCAAGGAGATTTAACATCTGACCAACTCCAGTATGCCGCTGCCGATGCTTTTTATACCCATCTTCTGTTTGATAAGCTTTGGCCCCTAATCCAGAAGCAAGGATCAGAACGTGTCTATCAGGTTTGTAAGCAAGCGCAACCTGCGGCAGCCTTGATGGAATTAACCGGCATGCCATTTGACGCAAAAGAGCATCAAACGCTTTTAGATCATTTGATTGAGGAACGGGACGCTTACCAAACCAAGCTCCGTGACCATCTCGGGGACATCAATGTCAATTCCAGCAAACAACTGGGTATCTGGCTAAGCTCGGTTCTAGAAAGGTCTGGCAAGGCTTCCTTGAAACAGTGGCCCCGAACGGCGACAGGTCAGTTGGCAACATCAGAGAAAGATTTTAAGAAAGGCTTATTGCTTCTTCCTCAAACTGAACAAGCTTTGATCAAAGATTGCTTTTTACCCTATAAAGCTTTGGAAAAACAAGTCAGCTCTTTTGGCGAAGGATTAGCCCAGTCTGTTTCTCCAGCCACCGGACGGATTCATGCCAGTTTCAAGATGACAGGCACACGGACAGGGCGGTTTTCGTGTAGCAGACCGAATCTCCAACAAATTCCAAGAAACAAAGTGTTTCGGGGTTTATTTAAGGCGCCTCAGGGCTGCACCTTGGTGATTGCTGACTATTCGCAGATGGAACTACGGGTGGCAGCGATTGTGGCCAAAGAAACAAAACTTCTCGAAGCTTACGAACAAGGCCAAGATACCCATGCCTTGACCGCGGGTATGTTGCTCAAGAAGAACCCTGAAGAGGTGACGAAACAAGAGCGGCAACTGGCCAAAGCCGTGAACTTTGGTTTGTTATATGGTCAAGGAGCCAAAGGGTTAAAAGACTATGCTGCAAGCAGCTATGGAGTTGAGATCACAGAAGCTGAGGCCAAGGCTTATCGTGAAGCTTGGTTTGCAACCTATCCTGCTTTTGCGGCTTGGCATCGGTTGGAAGGGTTCAACAGCAAGATGAGAATGCAGGTCACCACCCCTTTAGGACGTACCCGCAGGTTTTCTGGTGCTGACACAGGAGATACTTACAGCGCCACCAAAGCTTATAATACTCCGATTCAAGGAGGGGCTGCGGAAGTCATGTTAGCAGCTTTAAACAAACTGCCTCACCTGTTGGAAAACTTTGACGCTCAACCTCTGGCTGTTATCCATGATGAAGTCATTGTAGAAGCTTCTGTAGCGGATGCCCCCCAAGTTGCCCAAGCCCTTGAACTGGCGATGATCCAAGGCATGCTCGATGTTTTCCCAGAAGCGTGTACGCGGGGTCTGGTTGAAGCTACCATTGCCCCATCCTGGGCGGAAAAGTAAAGCTTCCCGCTGTTTCATGACACGGACAGAAGATTATGAAGGGATAGGTAGTGTGTTAATGAAGAATCTGCCTTTCTCCTCGAGGTCCACCCCTAAGAGTCTTCAAGGGGGCAGTGGGTAAGAATTTCTCCAAGAACCTAAGAATCTGTGCCAGGAATCTAAGAATGCAGAGAAATGTTGGATTCCTGGCATTCCTAAGTCTCCCGAACTCAAGAAAACCAAGTCCCAGTAAGGGTTTTAAGGGGCTTTGAGGGGTTGGAAAGCTTGACTTTTCCATCAAAACAGCCCGGGGTGGGTCTTGTTAAGTGATTTTTTAGGGAGAAAAAGGATGGTTTTTAAGCCTGGAAAGAGCGGAAACCCTTGTGGACGACCAAAAAAGAGAGTCTCGAAGTCTTTTGATTTACAATCGTTTATCAAAGAACATCAACACGATATCAATAAAGTTGGCAAGATTATTCTTGAGCAAGCCCTAAAGCATGAAGAGCCATGGGCGATGAAGCTGTGCCTGGAGCCTTTTGATCCCAAACCCCAAACTTCTGTGACCATCAGCCAGGAAGAAGGCCAAGAGGTCACCATGACGCTCCAGGGTTTGACGCAAACCTTAAGCCCTGAGGATCAGCAAACGTTTCTTAAATTATGGATGAAGAGTCAAAGAGGCGTCCCTGCGTTTGCCTATCCTCTAGGGGAAGACACGATCAAACAGTAGAGGGTCACGGTCAAATAGGGTCTTAGGGAACCTTTGAGGCAGGATAGAGGTAGAATAATACCCTATGCCTCAGGGACTTTGGCTGTCAGTATTGATTAAGAGCCTATGGTCGTATGATCAACTGTCTGAAGGTCTGGGTTTTTCTTACTAATCTTCACTTCCTTAACCCTGCCAAAAACACCCCCCAGAACCTCAAAAAATGACCCTGGGGGGGCGGAGGGGGAGGGGATCAAGCCCTTGGATAGCCTAGGTCTAAGAATCCTACTCCAGTCCTCGGTCTGCACTTGTTATCAAACTTAGCCAATTTTCTTAAAAGATCTAGGTTAGTGTACCGACATTCCCGACATTGTGGAACACCGGATGGTATGAGTCCTTATATGGGGAAGGTTCTTCTTATATCAAACCAATTTAAATTGATAGCGTTATATCTTGATGGTTGTATGGATACCTGTTTTTCTCCTTTTAGACGAAATATCCCCTTTTTTCTGTTTGAGTAAAAACTGTAAAAGGCGGTTTGTTGCCATTAAGGCTTCCTTAATGGGATAGACAAGAATGCACTTTCCTTTTAAACGCCCCCTCAGTTATCTCGTCCTCTTCAGCTTTTTCTTCCAAACGCTTTGGCCGAGTACAGTCTTGGCCTTTTACCCGGGGCGAGCCATTTGGAAAGATCAT
>JAJZHT010000149.1 GCA_021804455.1 Pseudomonadota bacterium
AATGCCGCCGAACGTAATCAAGGGATGCGTTACTTTGCCGATTGGGTTTATGAAAGCCTCCCCCAAATTATGGGACAGATTGATAAAGATCTGGTTGTTATCACCACTTTGGATGTGGCTATGCAACACCATGCTGAGCAGGTTTGTCTGCATTATTTGCAAACGATGGGCAAAGATTTAAAAGTTTCAGAGACATCTTTATTGGCCATGACGCCAGGGGGGGCGATTAAGGCCATGGTGGGAGGTAAAAACTATGGTCTTAGCCAATTCAATCGTGTAACACAATCCTTGCGACAACCAGGGTCTGCTTTCAAAATGTTTATTTATTTAGCCGCCCTTGAAAGTGGTATAACACCCGATACTTTGATCGACGATACGCCTGTTGTGGTTGGAAATTGGAGTCCCAGTAACTATAAATGGAAATCGAAAGGAATGATCACAGTTTGTGAAGGCCTGGCCCATTCTGTCAACAGTGTTTCTATCCGCTTGATTCAAAAAGTCACACCTCAAAAAGTAGCAGAGGTTGCAAAGCGTCTGGGAATAACCAGCCATCTTCGCCCTGATCTTAGTATTTCCTTGGGGACGGGTGAAACAACTTTGTTAGAATTAACAACAGCGTATGCCACATTTGCGAACCAGGGAAGAGCTGTTTGGCCATATGGTATATTAGAAATTCGTGACAAAAGCGGAAATATTTTGTATCACCATTCTGATCATCCTGGAAAGGCGATTGTCAGTGATACTGTTTTGGAAGGAATGCGGCGTATGCTGCGTGCTGTTATTGAAACGGGAAGCGGACGTGCGGCTAATATTGACGCTACTGTTTTTGGTAAAACAGGAAGCAATGGTGATCGGGATGCTTGGTTTTTAGGGTTTCGTGAAGGGGAAAATTCTTTAGAGCATGAACCTTCAAAAGATGAGGGCCGCAAAAATATTGTGGTAGGGGTTTGGGTTGGCAATGACAATAATAAACCCATGGCCAAAAATTCTACCGGAGGCAGAATGCCCACAAGAATTGCTGCTTCTTTTTTAAAGGGTGAGTTTGGTGGAAAAAAATCATTAACTTCAGAGGCAGCGAAAGAAGTCACTACGCAAGCGACCCAAAACGCAGCCAATCAGGAAGACCTTAAAAACTATCTTAAAAGATTTTAAAATAATATTTTAGTAAAAATTTAATATTTTAGTTTTAAAATAGGGAATACTCATTCTCTGTTAGGAGTTAATTTTTGTATGAGAAAAATTTTTTTATTTTTCTTATTAACTTTGTCTGTTTTTGCCCATGAACAAACCGATGCTGAAAGATGGTTAAGTTTGGGAATTCAAAATAAAATCGTTTTTCAGAAAACACAGGAGCATTTTGATGAAATTGCAGGCTATTTACGGCGTGCAGCTGTGGCAGGAGATTATCGGGGAACATTATGGTTAGCAAAATTTTATGAGGAGAATCCAACATTTGTTGAATCCATTTACCATCACCCTCTTTATGTAGATATTGCTCCTTTTCCAACGGTTGCCTCTCTTTATTTAAGTGCTTTTCAAACTGCCTGGCTTAAAGATAAGAACCATCATACAGCTTGTAAAGAAGCCTTAAAAAGGCTGTGTTCTCCTGATTTTTACGCCAAGCTAGAGTTGCTTTATCCCTTGTCGGGTTCTTTTAACCATCGATTGGAAATTATTACAACCGATGACGCTTTGCAGTACGTTTATCAAATAGGTTATTTCACCTTTTTTCCGAAAGCCAAAAATCGTGAGATTTGTATGGGCGATATACTGATTAAACGTTTGGGAATGCCATACTTAACTCCTGATCTTTATGACCAAGAAGCTGTAAAATGGCTGAAGCTTGCAACGGATAAGGGAGATTTGCAATCACAATATCTTTTAGCCATGTGTCATCTCGATCGGCTGAAGGATCAGTCGCAAAGATGGTTTGATCTGTTAAAAAAAGCAGCCGATGCTGGCCATGATGGGGCCTCTTTTAGGTTGTCAGCTTATTATTTAAATCACAGGGTAGGGGGAGGTAAAAACTGGTCCCAGGATGACTATGAGAAAGCGGGTAGAAAATTAATGAAAAAAGCCGCTGATGCGGGATATGCAGAAGCTCAATATGGTTGGGGAAAAGTTCTAATGGATTTTGTTCAACATCAAGAGGCTAAGGCTTATTTTGAGAAAGCTCTAAAAAAAAAGGATCATTTGCCCACTGTCATTCAACTTGAAATTAAGAAAAACTTAGCCCTGTTGGCCTGCAAATTAGAGACACAGGAAGGTGATCAGGAAACAATAAGGCTTTTGAAAGAACTGATACAGGAGAATCCTAAAGATCAAAAAATTCGTTTTAGTCTGGCCCTTCTGTATCGTGATAAAAGAGGAGAGAATGAAAGCTTTGATTACCAAAGAGCCTGCCTAGATTTGCTTGAAAAGTTAGCTTTAGAGGGGTACGTGGATGCCATTTATGAGTTGCTGATTTTTCAAAGGAAACAATTCCTTCAAAAAGGAGAGATAGAGGGAATGGGGGCATTACAGGACTCAGACGATATTCTGGAACAGCAAATGGAACAGCTTGAACATTGCGCAACAGAAGGAAAACCAGAGGCGGCTTCCGATTTAGCCTTTATTTATCAACAGAAAGGAGAACTAGAGTTAGCCGAACATTATGCACAATTAGCCATTCAGAGAAATTATAGGCCTGTTTTTTCAGTTATGGGGTCGATTCTGTTTGATAAATTTCTTCAAAAAAAATCGGGAGAATACTTAACGCAAGCTGCAGATTTTTTTAAGAAAAACCTTGACAGAAAAGATCCAAAAGGGATGTTAGGCCTTTCGAAAATCTATTTGCAATACCGAACAGGGGGAGATGTAAATTGGAATGAAGCTACTTACCTTAAAAAAGCCAAATCTTTATACCACCAAGTTTTGCAAAATTGCAAAGATCCGGCAGATTTAGCAGAAGCCTATCATAACTTGGGGTTGATTGCCTTAGAAGAATCCCAGGAGGATTTTCACCAAGCCAAAAATTATTTCTTAAAGGCTGTTGAGAAGGGAAACGCTGAATCCTTGTGTTATCTTTTGTTTCTGGAAGATATTTATTTCGAAAAAGAAGTTTTTGATTTTGAATATTCAAA
>JAJZHT010000019.1 GCA_021804455.1 Pseudomonadota bacterium
ATAAAGTGTCTCCTGCAAAAGATTTTAACCCGCTGCGGTGAGATAGCAAATCCTTTACCGTGAACTTTTGAGTGACTTCTGGATCACTAAGGCGAAAATCTGGCAAATAGTGTTGAACAGGAGCATCCCAATAGAGAACGTTTTCATCTACGAGTCGTGCAATTAGAGTGACAAGAAAATTCTTACTAAGGGAGGCTATTGGGAAAAGCGTGTGGGAGTCTATGGATCGGGGCTCCTGTACGTTGGTAATACCCAAACCTTTTTCGTAAATAATTTGACCATCTTTTACAATCACAATGCCAACACCCGGTGCTTGCCACTCTGACAGGGCCTGTTGGGTATAGGTTTCAAATTGGGGTAAAATGTGTGATACATCACAAGCCGAGGAAACTTGAACAGAAATCCAAAGGCTTACCAAAACAAGGAAAGAGCGCATAAAAAAACCAAAAGTAACTTTTTATTAATCTTTATAAGATTATATATAGAAACATAAGACAAACACAAATTGTTAGGATGTGGTTTGGACCCAACCTAGCTGGGAGTTGATGATGGCCTCTTTAAAGGGTATTGTTTTGGTCTGTATGACAATTTTGATCGTTGTCGGAGCGGGAATAACCTACCACAGTCAACAGGATCGATACGTTGTTTATCCTCATGAAAAGGGGCTTTTTATTTTTGATCGCAAAACAGCAACATTAAATTTTTGCGATTCGGAAACATGTCAGATGGTAAAGCCTTCTGTTAACCAAGAGCCAGAAACCATGGTTGTGACGGTTCCTGCTCAAAATGCTATTGTTAATGGATCCATGTCGATGCAACAATCACCGCGACGGTTGAACCCTCAGCAACAACGGCCATCACAACCTGGAACTGCAAGAGTTCCTGCACAACAAATGAACCGATCATCAGCCTTTTCAAAAACACCTTCCGTGATGAACAATCAGGTACAGATTATGAATTCTGATAGTTCTTTGCAATCATCAGAAAAGGATAATCATGGGGAGGACGGTTCTGCAAACTATGGTGAACATGCAGAGTACTAAGGTGCTTTATACATCCACGTCTTTCAAAAATTGGGCATTCTCCTGAATAAAACGAAAACGGGATTCTGCATGTTTTCCCATTAATTGATTGACAAATTCTGCAGGGTTCTTGGCTGAGTCGGCAAATCCTAAACTGACCTGTAACAAATTCCGCTTATTAGGATCCATGGTTGTATTACGAAGCTGCTCAACGGGCATTTCCCCCAACCCTTTAAAGCGGCTGATATCAATTTTTGTAAAACGACTGAAGATTGTTTTTAAAATATGATCTTTTTCATGATCATCACGGGCATACACAACCTGTTGACCATGGCTTAGACGATAAAGGGGAGGTTGAGCCAAGTAAATATGTCCCTGTTCAATCAAGGGACGCATTTCTTGGAAGAAAAATGTTAATAAAAGCGAGGCAATATGGGCTCCATCCACGTCGGCATCGGTCATAATAATAATACGGTGATAGCGTAAATTTTTGGGATGGCAATCTTTGCCTGCGCCACAGCCCAGGGCTAAAATAAGATCGGCAATTTCCTGGTTATTTTTCATTTTCTCTAAAGAGGCCGTTGCCACGTTTAGGATTTTTCCTTTAAGGGGAAGAACAGCCTGGGTTGTACGATTGCGTGCTTGTTTAGCGGATCCTCCGGCTGAATCACCTTCCACCAAAAAAATTTCACATTCTGTTGGGTCTGTTTGCGTACAGTCTGTTAATTTTCCTGGTAAACGTAAACGGCGGGTGGCTGTTTGACGAGCCACTTCTTTGGCTTGTTTCTTACGAAGGCGTTCTTCCGATCGCCTTAAGACAAATTCCAAAACCTGATTAGAAAGCTGGGGATGATCAGCCAGCCAATGGTCGAAATAATCCTTAACAGCATTTTCAACCAATCTTATTGCCTGGGTTGAGACCAATTTTTCTTTGGTTTGTCCTTGGAATTGGGGCTGTTGCAAAAAACACGATAAAACAGCTCTAAAAGATCCGCAAACATCTTCAGCTGTCAGCTGGGATACTTTTTTGTTGTTAGTTCTTTCCCCAAAATCCCGAAGAGAACGGACAAGGGCCTGACGAAATCCTGCCTCGTGGGTTCCTCCTTCAGGAGTGGGAATGGTATTGCAAAAAGACGTTAAGGAAGGCCCGGTGCCTTCAGAAAGTTCTTGCTGATGAATCGGCCATGTTACAACCCACTCAACACGACCTTGTTGTTGAGGAAAAGAGCTTTCTCCTTTAAAAAAATCGCTAAAGTGTGCTGCGTCATTACCCACAACATCGTGTAAATAGTCTGCCAAGCCCTGGGGATACAATAATGTTGCCTGAGAAGGCGTGTGAGAATCCTGAATTAAATCAGGATCGCAGGACCATTCAATTGTAACCCCTTTAAATAAATAAGCTTTAGCACGAGCCATTTGGAAAAGTGTGGCAGGGCGGAAAAGTAGATTCCCAAAAATTTCAGGGTCAGGGTGAAATCGAATCAGGGTTCCTTGTTGGCGTTTGTTAATATCCTCATGGTTAAGGTCTGTTTGGCGGTGGCCACGGCTGTAAGTTTGTCGCCAGCGCTGTTTTTGACGGCATATTTCAACTTCCAAATGATCGGAGAGGGCATTGACCACCGAAATCCCTACACCATGCAATCCCCCTGAAGTATCATAAACGTTGGTATTGAACTTTCCGCCAGAGTGAAGCGTGGTCAAAATTACTTCCAGGGCAGAAAGTTGAGGAAATTTTGGATGAGGATCAATGGGGATGCCACGCCCATTATCACCAATGCTTAAATAATTATCCTTTGCCAAATGGAGAGTAATTTTGTTGGCAAAACCTGCGACGACCTCATCCATAGAGTTATCAAGAATTTCGGCCGCCAGGTGATGCAAGGCCTTTTCGTCTGTACCCCCAATATACATCCCTGGGCGTTTGCGGACCGGTTCTAGACCTTCTAGGACCTCAATATCCTTGGCGGTATAGTCACTTTTAGGCGATGTTTGACGTTGGAACAAGGTGGTCATCGTTTTATAAATCTTGACCCAAAATTTCCATCAATTCACGCCATTCTCTGGCGCTCATACCGCTTTGGACTTGATTGACGGGATGCCCTTTCAACAGTTCTTTGATAACCTTCAGACCTTTGGCTGATAAGTGTGTGGCTCCTACGCGATAATCCATAAACGCCTCATAGGTAAAGGGGACCCATTGCTTTAAAATATTCAGCATAACGTCAGCATAGGCACGGATTTCGTATTGGGCATGGGGATCGGCCCGTAGACTCAGAAAATGCATTAAGTTATGAAGATCAATTTTCCAATACCATTGGGTATAAAAATTAACAGGCAAGTTCATTCGGGCTAATTCCCGTGCTAAACCTGGTCGAGATGGATCTTTCTCCTCTTCATTCAGAAGAAATTCGTAATGTTTATAAGTTTGCTCAGCATCCCCTCGTAACAGGTCAAGAACCTGTTGGGCATAATCACCTTCCAAAATCTGATCACGGCCCTGGCGATTGGTGTTGGATTGAGCTGCCAAATGTTCGGGTGCGGGGATATAAAATTCTTTATCCAAAATAGAATAGCGTGCTGAATACTCGTTGACATTGGCCGTTCTATGGCGGATCCATTGACGCGCAACAAACATAGGTAATTTAATATGAAATTTGATCTCGCACATTTCAAACGGTGTTGAGTGACGATGACGCATTAAATAGTTAATCAGACCCTTGTCTTCAGTAATCTTTTTAGTTCCCTTACCATAGGAAACGCGGGCGGCTTGCACAACCGCAGCATCATCGCCCATGTAATCAATAACTCGAACAAAGCCATGGTCTAGGACTGGGAAAGGTTTATATAGAATCTCTTCCAGTTCAGGAACTACGGAACGACGGGTGGAAAAGGTATCTGATTGCTGTTGTTGTATTTCGCATCTTTGTTCTTCAGAAAGTGACATTCTTAATCCTCCTTAACATCAATATGGGACAGCAAAGCAGCCAAGACTTCTTGGAGACCTTGGTGAGCCGCTGCCGAAATAACAAAAACCTTTTGATGACTGGTTTGTTCTAAAGCATTTTGCTTTTCTGTAAGAGTTTCTTCATCTATGGCGTCCGATTTGTTTAAGGCTATCACTTCTGGTTTGTTCGGTAAATCGGGATGATACAATGCGAGTTCTTGTCGAATAATGTGATAGGCATCCACCACACTGTCTTGGGTTGCATCCACCAAATGCAGCAAAACATTACAGCGCTCAATGTGGCCCAAAAAACGGTGCCCCAACCCTGTCCCCAGGTGGGCATTTTCGATTAAACCAGGCAGATCAGCCAGAACAAATTCTCGATCGTAGCAATAAACAACGCCTAGTTGCGGGGCAAGAGTTGTAAAAGGGTAATCCGCAATTTTGGGTTTAGCACGTGTAACGCCCGCTAGAAAGGTTGATTTTCCAGCATTGGGCAGGCCAATAAGTCCGGCATCAGCAATTAATTTTAACCGTAACCAGATCCATCGCTCTTCCCCAGGCCAACCGGGGCTGGAACGACGAGGCGCTTGATTGGTTGAACTTTTATAGTGACTGTTGCCGAATCCACCGTCTCCTCCCTTAGCCAGAAGAACTTTTTGTCCTGCTTGTGTTAAGTCGGCAATCAGGGTTTCTTTGTCATCTTCAAAGATTTGGGTTCCTACGGGAACCTTAAGAATGATATCCTTACTGTCGGCACCCTGACGATTGGCACCTTTGCCATGCTCCCCTTTAGCGGCGCGAAAATGCTGTTGATAACGGTAATCAATCAAAGTATTTAAATTGGCGACAGCAAGGGCATAAACACTGCCACCTTTGCCTCCATCTCCACCATCAGGGCCGCCAAATTCAATAAATTTTTCCCGACGAAAACTAACGCATCCAGGTCCACCATCACCGGACTGAATAAAAATTTTTGCTTCATCAAGAAATTTCATAAAAAAATCGAGGTTTCGTTAATATCAAGCTAACCTATCATGTCGAATCGGCCGTATAAACAGAATTATTTTTGAGTTTAAAACCTTTAAAAAAGTTGGAACAGGGCAGAACTTGTAACAATTTTAAGAGCTAACGAAAAAGATTCCATACTTTTTTGGCAACTTTTCGAATTTTTGGGTGGGTAAGCAAGGTTCTTATGAAAGAAAATTTTTCTAATTTTTGCCTTAAACTAATATTGAGAAGCTTTTCAGGATGTTGATAGCAATAATTCTTATAATCACGATAACGGATAGTTTTTCCTTTTAAACGGGGCGTTAACAGATTCAGCATGGAATCAAGGTGGGGAGATAGAGGAAATTTTTTACTCATTTCTAATAAAAGCTCCGCGGCGCAATCTTGTAAGCCGAACATTTCGTATAAACAGGCTAGTTTCATAACCTTTTCCCACGTAATCAAAAAATCGAATTTTTGGGTATAGTTTGGGTCTGCCAGATCACGCAGATAAAGAGCTTCTCCCCATTGAACGGGCCCTTTTTGGGTTTGGGCAAAGATGTCATAGACAAACGGGCCGGGTAAGGCGCTGCGCGTATATTTCCAAACATCAAGGGAAAATAAAGAAAACCCCTTTGAACGCAAAAAAGAATCGATGTTGCTGAAAGTATTAGCATAAGGGTGGCACGCGCCATGGAATTGACATTCCACAGAAAGGCCTAAAACGCCACTTTGGTCCAAAGTTTTTTCTGCGCTTAAAAGAACAGGAAAATCATGACCGTCGGTGTCAACTTTAATAAAATCGACACTAGGAATGGAGTGTTTTTGCACATAATCATCCAGTTCAAAAAAACGTTCTGAATAAACAACTTCATGGCCAGAATTAAAGTGATGCTGGATATAGTCATAGTGCTTAATTTTGGCAATTTCACAGGCACTGGTTCGATCCCAAGAAGCATTATTTTTGGAAAGAATGGGATCTTCACGAAGGGTTTTAGGAAAGACATCTTCTAATTTATGATAAACAACAAAACCTTCCTCATAGTGAACACCCGGATGTGGGTTCTCATGATTGAGTTTTTTGACTTCAGAAATTAAGGGATCAAAACCAACAGCTTTTAGTCTATCACCAAAACGAAACCAATCAGAGGCGATTCCACCACTGGCGCCAACATCAATCAGAGAGAATTCTTTGACATCATCGGGAAAATTTTGCTGAAAGAAAGATAATAGGGGATACGAAGCGGACATTAGGAGAGAAGAGCCTTTAAAAATGATCAACCTCTTTATAAAAAAAACTGGAAAACTTGTAAACGAAATGCAGGGTCCTCTCATAAAAACTTTTTGGCACACCCGTTGTTTTTTTTGAGAAACTGAGCCTGAATATTAAAAGGAAATTAACCGTTTTTTTGCTATTCTGCAGCTGTTCCCCTGGGCGGCCGGGGGCCGGAGGGTGGGAATGTAACTTCGAATTGTTAACAATTGGTTAATTTCTGAACAAAAATTTTTCATGGCGCTCTGAAACAAAAGGCTTGTTTTTCCCTGGAAAAGTAAGCCTTTCGCATGTTAGATTCGACTCATTGTCTATTAATTGTTTTCTGCTTATGCAAAGCCTAGCTGATATCCGTCGTACTTTCACCACATTTTTTAAGCAACACGATCATTACGAGGTTTCTTCCAGTCCTTTGGTGCCCCAAAACGATCCAACGCTTTTGTTTACCAATGCTGGGATGGTACAATTTAAGGATGTTTTTACTGGAAAAGAGAAGCGTTCCTATAAAAGAGCTGTAACTTCACAGAAATGTTTACGGGCAGGTGGAAAGCACAATGATCTTGATAACGTAGGGTACACAGCACGTCATCATACTTTTTTTGAGATGTTGGGAAATTTCTCTTTTGGTGATTACTTTAAAGAGCAAGCGATTGAATATGCCTGGACTTTGGTGACAAAAGGGTTTTGTTTGGACCCCAAACGTTTGTTGGTTACGGTTTATGCAGAAGATCATGAAGCCGCCACTTTATGGCAAAAGATTGCAGGGTTATCGCAAGATCGTATTATTCCGATTGCAACTCAGGATAATTTTTGGTCTATGGGGGATACAGGTCCTTGTGGGCCTTGTTCAGAAATTTTTTACGATCATGGGGAATCTATTGCAGGCGGTCCCCCCGGTTCCGACGAGGCTGACGGGGATCGGTTTATCGAAATCTGGAATCTGGTCTTTATGCAATTTGATCAGCAGGCAGATGGGAAAAAAAATCCTTTGCCCAATCCCTCGATTGACACAGGAATGGGATTGGAAAGAATCGCTGCCGTGATCCAGGGGGTGCACAACAATTACGATACCGATTTATTTAAAACTCTGATTGCCGTTTCTCAGGAAATGACAGGGGCTTACCATCTTTCTCAACGACAATCCCATAATGTCATTTCTGATCATTTGCGAGCTTGTTGTTTTTTGATTGCTGATGGTGTCTTACCCTCGAACGAAGGAAGGGGATATGTGCTGCGGCGTATTATGCGCAGGGCTATGCGTCATGCTCATAAATTAGGAACAAAAGATCTTTTGATGCATCGTTTGGTTCCGACTTTAACCTCCTTGATGGGCGAAGCCTATCCCGAGTTAGTCCGGGGCCAGTCTTTGATTCAACAGGTTCTTCAACAAGAGGAAGAGAAATTCCGACAGACCTTAGAACGAGGGTTAAAACTTTTGCAAGATTCAACCTCTTCCTTGGCCGAGGGGCAAGCTTTGTCGGGAGAGGTTGCTTTTAAACTTTATGATACCTATGGTTTTCCTTTGGATTTAACTCAAGATGTCTTGCGCGCTGAACAAAACCGTACGGTGGATACAGAGGGTTTCCAACAGTGCATGACCGAACAAAAGAGAAAGGCACGGGCGGCTTGGTCAGGGTCTGGCGATGCAGCTTATGAACGTTTATGGTTTGATTTTCAGGACCAAACAGGACCTACAGAATTCTTAGGTTATGCTACAACCGAAGCTGAGGGGTTGGTGACAGGATTGGTGGTAAAACAAACGGTAGTCCAAGAGGTTACCCAAAGGGATCAAGAAGTTTTAATCCTTGTGAATCAAACGCCTTTTTACGCCGAATCCGGAGGCCAGGCGGGAGATCAAGGAACCTTGACAACCGAGGAAGGGGCCGTGGTGGTTATTCGGGATACCTTAAAAAAAGTGGGTTCCTTACATGTTCATGTGGGTTGTTTAAAAAATGGTCGTTTAAAAGTAGGGGAAACGGTAAAACTGAGTGTCCATGAACACCGCCGACGTCAGTTAGCAGCCAATCATTCAGCAACGCATCTTTTACACGCCGCTTTACGCCAGGTTTTGGGTGATCACGTGGTCCAAAAAGGGTCTTTGGTTGCAGCGGATCGATTGCGTTTTGATTTTACACACACGCAACCTGTTACGACTCAAGAACTTCAGCAAATTGAAAGTTTGGTCAACCAACAAATTTTATCCAATCAGCCCATCCAAACACGTTTGATGACCCCTGAGCAGGCGGTGGAACAGGGAGCCTTGGCTTTATTCGGAGAGCGGTACGGCAGTGAAGTTCGCGTTGTCACTATGGGGCAATCGGACTTTTCGATAGAATTATGCGGGGGAACCCACGTGCAATACACAGGGGATATCGGTTTGTTTAAAATTCTGACAGAGGGAAGTGTATCGGCCGGTGTTCGCCGTATTGAAGCCATTACAGGTCTATCCATTTTAGAATTGCTGCAAACGACCCAACAAACATTAACAACAGAGCGTGAGCGGAACCGTAAACAAGTTACAGAATACCAAAAACAGTTGGCGGACCTTCGCAGGGATTTAACCTTGTATGGTGGAACACAATCCAATCATGCCCAAGATCCCGTAGTGATTGCGGGTTATAAAGTCATGATTCGACATTTAAGGGATATCCCCGCTCGGGATTTGAAAGCTTTAGTGGATCAGCATAAAAAGAACCTTGGTTCGGGTTTGGTTGTTGTTACCAGTGTGACCGACGACAAGATTGCTTTGATCATTGGTGTTACATCCGACTTGACAGGATCTTTAAGCGCGGTGGATTTGGTAAGGATTGCAGCTCCTGTTTTGGGGGGACAAGGGGGAGGAGGGCGTCCCGATCTGGCTCAAGCTGGAGGCAACAATCCTCAATCCCTTGAACCGATGATATCTCTTTTAACAGATTATTTAATGGCCAACAAAAAAGATTAATGATCAAGCAAGAGGCGCCTTTGTCAGCTATAAAAGATATAGGGTTCAGTCAAGCCTTACAGGATTATAGTCATCGTTTGTTTCTTAAAGAAGCTCCTGTGTTGTACGAATTGCGTCAGCACACAAAAAAAATGCCCGAAGGACACATGCAAATAACCCCTTTGCAAGGGCAGTTTTTAGGATTTTTAATGCAAATTTTAGGTCCTAAAAAAGTTTTGGAAATAGGAACTTATACGGGCTATAGCAGTTTGGTGATGGCCCTTAGTTTACCGAAAGACGGCACGGTTCTAACCTGTGACCGTAATCCAGAGTGGACAAAAATAGCCAAAAAATACTGGGCCTTGGCGGGTGTGGAAACTAAAATTAAATTAATTTTAGGGCAGGCCCTTGAAACTCAAGCTTCTTTGATCAAGCAAGGTCAAACGTTTGATTTTATTCTGATCGACGCGGATAAAAAGAATTATCGTGCCTATTATGAAAATAGCCTACAACTTTTAAAAAAAGGCGGAGTTATCGCCATCGATAATGTTTTATGGGGAGGGAACATTGTTCAGCAACCGCTTCAAGATCTAACGGCTCAACTTATAGATACATTTAATCAAAACGTTTACTGTGACGAACGCGTTGAGATTTGTTTGATTCCCCTGGGAGATGGATTAAGTTTGATTCGTAAAAAAGATTAGAAAAAAGATTCTGTTTTGGGGTGAAGAGATAAGTGATATTTTTTCAACTGTTGAGCGATCTTATCAAAAATGCTTTGTGGCTTAAAATGAAAAGAAGGGTATCCTGAAGTTTTTGGTAAGCCGTTTTCCAAATCAAGACCACAAGGATATCCTGTCATCAGTTCAATCGCTTCAAAAACAGATTCTACGGGCCAAATAAAAAATTTTTTGTCCTGGATATCTTGCAGCACATTATCCCGAAGAGTCAGATTAATTAGATTGGATCGTGGTATAATAACGCCTTGTGTTTCGGTGAGGCCTTGGGCCTTACAGGCTTGATGGAATCCTTCAATTTTGTAGTGGATCCCGCCTACAGGCTGGGAACATCCAAATTGATTCATTGATCCTGTAATGGCGATATCTTGACGCAGGGGAATTCCTGATAGCGATGAAAAAATAGCCATGAGTTCCGCCATGGAAGCGCTATCTCCCTCAACATCAAAATAATTTTGTTCAAAGGTTAGGGAACAGGTATAAGAAAGGGGGAAATCTTGGGCAAAGAGGGCATTTAAAAATCCTTCCAGAATAAAAGCTCCTTTTTGTTGAATGGGACCGCCCAAATCTGTCAAGCGTTCTATATTTAAAACCCCTTTGTTACCCGCGTACGTTCGGGCGCTGATACGGCAGGGTAGACCATAATGGTGATCGCCGGTGCTGAGCACCGACAGACCATTCGCCTGCCCAATTGCTGTTCCTTGCAGCTGAATCAAGACTTTTTTATCCAAAATTTCTTGGAAAGACTTTTCTTCAACCGCAGAATTTCGTTCTAAGCGTTGCTGAAGAGCTGCGTTGATAAGGGATTGTGTTAGTGTTTCTTGGTCTGTTTTTAAGGCAAACGCTTCATAGAGGATATCAGTGATTAATTCAAAACGAGCTGTTAATTTTTGGAAATCCCCCACTTGGCGTGCACTGTAATAAAGAAGGGTATCAACTGCATCCTCCTCAATTTTAAGGCCCGTTAATTCTACGGCACTTTGTTCAATAAAACTGCGGTAGATTTTAACATTCTCTAACGTTGCAGGCAGATCGGCATCGATATCCGCCTTAATCTTAAAGTAGCTTAGAAAATCGGGATCGTTAAAGAAAAAATTGTAATACCAATAAGGTGACCCTATGAGGACAACTTGAATTTTAAGAGGGATGGGATAAGGCTCTGGTGCATCTAAAAGAGGAAGACTGTTCTCTCTGGCTGGCTCTTCTATCCGTATTGAACGGTCACGTAATGCGGCCTTTAAAGGTTCCCAGAGTTCAGAATTGGAGGCAATATTTTCAGCTCTTAAAACTAAAATTCCTTCATTAACCAGATGCAAAGCACCGGGTCTAATCATTGTAAAATTCGTTTCAATATTCCCCGCAGATCCAGTGCGGTATTTAATCGAACCAAATAAATTCTCGTAAGTTGGGCGTGATTCTAGAATGACAGAGGGATGGCGGGCAGTACCGTTATCAGCCAGAATATTCACCCCATACCATTCTTTTAAATCCAGAGGGTTGCCTGTCGAAGAAGATTGGGAAACTTTTAAAAAAGTATCGATGTGTTCCAAAACATCTTCTATGAAATCTTCAATCCACGAGCCTAAATAAGGTCCATATTCTTTTTTAAATTTTTTCAAGGGGATAGAAAGAGCTTTTTGGGCGGTATCACGTTTCAGTTTTTCAATTTGTTCTTCGAGTTTCTCTGAGGCCTTTGTTGTCTGAAGAGAAAGACGTTCCAGACGATACTTGATATCTTCTAGGTTGGTTTCTGATGGAATATGAGAAAGGGGATTAATAATGTTAATGTCAAATCCTTCTTCTTCTTGTTGCAAAGAGTACCCCTTATGTTCGGCAAAACTTTGTATTTTTTGCAACTCTTGTTCAATTTGTTTATGAAACTGGGTGTTGAGTTGGTCAATTTTTTTAAGATAAGTAGGATGGTTTAAAGTTTTATCAAGAATTACTTTCATATGATCAATCAATTGATTCAGATGATCCTTGAGTTTCCTTGCTTTGCCATTGGGAAGAAAATAAGGTTTGGGCCGATGGGGTAATTTGAAATTATTCAAATAGACCCAATCTTTGGGTGGGGGAAGATTTTGAATATGTTTTTTCAAATAGGCCAAGGTTGCTGTCATGCGACCGCTGCGTTCTTCGCCGCTGACAAAAATATGGAACCCATAATCATGCATTTTAAGACCAAAGCGTATAGCTTGTCGGGCTCGTTTATGGGAAGAAAGATCAAAAAAGGTCAAAGAGCTTTGTTCGGAGTTTTGATCCTTGCCAATTCCTGCCGATGACTTTCTTGTTTTTTTAGGTTTTTCTTCAAAAGACATGGAGAGATAGGATCAAGTTATTTTCAGGCTTTAGAAATATCTTAATCGAAGGTTTCTTAAAGATTCTTTAATCTGAGGGCTTTATAGAATGACTGTGATAAAGAAAAGTATGTTTCCCCTTGTAAGAATGCCTACAATCCACGGACTGAATCCGTGGACTGTATCGCTTTTAAGGGAACTTAAAATAAGGGGTAAGTAAACAAAAAACGATCTTTATTATAAAATTTTGGAAAATTACCTTGATTTGTAAAACCCAATTGCGTTAATAAACAAGCTTCTGGTTGAGAGGGTAATGAAGCAGCATCAGGATGAGCAGGATCTAACAAAACAAACAGATACCCTGGGATTAAATCTGTTTTAGGAGGAAGTGTTTTTCCTTCAGAAGCTAGATTTTTATGGATCTTGATCATTTGTTGGTAAATTTCACCCCGTTCTTCAGATGTCAAGGCGCTGTCAAAAAGGGGAACAATAATTGAAAAACCATAAGGTGTGGAATCTGAAAAAACAGCAAGCAG